>NZ_CBFHAZ010000065.1:0-37580 GCF_965653655.1 Pseudomonas onubensis
GGGGTAAACCGGCAGGGATGCCGGTTTAGCCGCGCTGGGCCAAGGATGGCCCATCGCGGCGACCCCCCAAATCACTGGCGGATTGCGGGCATGCCGAGCCATAGCGAGGCACCGAGTGTTGGGGCGAAGACTTTTTGGTTACTTTTGTGTCTTTACAAAAGTGACCCGCTGTAAGAGCGGAACCCTACTCAGCCGTTACCGCAGCAACGGATATGCCCCCAACCGCCCAGCCCCAAGACCGCCTCAACGTTAACGTTGTGTAGATACCCATGCTGCGATGGCGGTGGGTCAGTCTAGAATCTGGCGACTGATACACCGCCATCGCAGGCAAGCCAGCTCCCACAGTTTTGATCTTCATTGTTTGGAGGTCATCACTCCAGCATCTTGCCCAGTAACCAACTCCCCGCCGGACCCGGTGGGTGGTGCCTTGACCAGAGCGCATCCACCGCCACCGAGCGCGGCCAGCTGCGGGCCTTGAGTTCGACCAAGTGGTCGCCGCCAAAACGCTCCACCAACCAGCGCGGAATCGGTGCCCAGCCAAACCCCAACTGTGCCATCTCCATCAGCATCAAGTAACTGGGTGCCGACCATACACGCCCGCTCGGGCGGGTTTCAGTCGGGTTGATGATGCTGGCCAGGCGCAGTTCACGGTGTTGCTGCAAGGTCTGTGCAGGGATGTTCTTCAGCTTGGCCAACGGGTGCGTGGGCGCCGCGAACAGGGCAATTTCGGTACGTTCTTCGACCGGCGCACCGGTCAGGTCGGGCGGGTAAGTGTCTTGTTTTTCGATAAACGCAATCTGCGCCCGGCCGCTTTGCACCAGGGCGATCAGGTCTTCGCATTCGGCGATCAGGCATTCCAGCTCAAGGTCCGGGTGGCGCTGTTCAAAGGCCTTGAGGGCGATTTCAAAACGGTCGGACTGGTAAGTATCGGACATGGCGATGGTCAGCTTGGGTTCCAGACCCTGTGACAGCTGACTGGCCGCCAACTCCAGACGGCTGCTGGCCTCAAGCACCTGCTCGGCGCGCTGCAACAATACATGCCCGGCGGGCGTGAGCGTCGGCTTGCGGCTACTGCGATCAAACAGCAGCACATCCAGGTCAATCTCCAGGCTCGCCACGGCCGCGCTGACGGTGGACTGGCTTTTACCCAGCTTGCGCGCCGCCGCCGAAAACGAGCCTTGGGTAGCCGCCTGCACAAACGCCTGCAGCACTTCATTGGAGGCCATGACTATCGCCTTTATCGATGGTTATTAGTTATGAAGTATCGAGTCAAAGGGTAATCATGGCAACCATCGTCACTCAAGGAGCCGGGTCATGAACCCTACCAAGTCGATTACTGAACGTGTTTGCCAGGCCATTGGTTTTGAAGGGCTGGCCTTATTGATCTGTACACCCTTGCTGGTGTGGATCACCGGCAGGCCGGCCCTGGAAATGGGCGCGGTGACTCTGGGCATCAGCCTGTTGGCGCTGAGCTGGAACGTCATCTTCAACAGCCTGTTCGACCGCCTCAAGGCCCGCCTGCAATGGACCGACGGCGGCTGGCCCCGCGTCGTGCATGCGCTGTTGTTCGAAGGCGGCCTGATCATTCTGGCGGTGCCGTTGATTGCCGCGTTGATGAAGATCAGCCTGCTGGAAGCCTTCATCCTCGACATCGGTGTGCTGTTGTTCTTCCTGCCGTACACCTACGTGTACCACTGGGGTTATGACGTGCTGCGGGAAAAATTCGTACAGCCCCGTGTGCCTAGCCAAGCTTGAGCGAGGCGACAAACGCCAGAAATGCCCGCACCTTGGCTGCGGGCAAGTGCCGCGACGGGTAATAGGCGTACAACGGGAAACGCTCGTCCGGCCAGTCGGGGAACAATTCCACCAGGCTGCCGGCCTTGATCGCCGACTCCAGGCCGAGGTCGAGCATCTGCGCCACGGCATGCCCATGTTCACACACGCTGTATAAGGTGCTGGCGTCGTTAACCACCAAGCGGCCGCTGGTGCGCACAGTCATTTGCTCGCCGGGGCGGTGGAATTCCCAAGCAAACGGGCGACCGGTTTGCGAGTCGCGAAAATCCAGGCACATATGCCCGGTTTCCAGGTCTTGCGGGATCGTGGGGCGGCCGTATTGCTCAAGGTAGGCAGGGGAGGCCACGGTGAGCACGCGCACTTCCATCAGTTTGCGTGCGATCAGCGAGGAGGATTGCGGGATGCCGAAGCGAATGGCCAAGTCAAAGCCATCGGCCACCAGGTCGCCGAGTTGGTCGCGGGTGTGCAGGTCCAGTTGCAGTTGCGGGTATTGGCGCATGAAGTTGCCCAGCACCGGGCCGAGTACCAATCGAGAAAAATACGGGTCGATGTTGACCCGCAAACGCCCACGCACGGTGAGGGCGCTGTCGGCTGCCGAATCGGCGGCCTCCTCCAGCCCGGCCAACAGCGGGGCGATTTGCTGGTAGAAACGTCGCCCCTCGTCGGTCAATTGCACCGAGCGGGTGGTGCGGTCGAACAAGCGAATACCGAGGCGTTTTTCCAGGCGGGAAATCGCCCGGCTGACCCCCGAAGGCGTCATCTCCAGACTGTTGGCGGCGCGGGCAAAGCTGCCGCTGTCGACCACGGCGGCCAATACGCCCATGCCACCGGCCAAGCCTGGATCAAAACTCATCGGTGATTGCCCGTCAGTGATCTGAAGGCATTGATGCTAGCGCAGAATGCTTACAGAAACATGCCGCCCGAGGCTTCGATGCGCTGCCCGGTGATCCAGTTGCTGCCATCGGCCAGCAGAATCGAAATCGCGCCGCCAATATCGTCCGGCAAGCCGGCACGGCCCAGGGCAGTGTTGTCGGCGACCATCGCATTCAGCTGTGGGTTATCGCGCACTGCGCCGCCGCTGAAATCGGTGGCAATCGCACCGGGTGCCAGGGTGTTGACGGTGATGCCACGCGGACCGAGTTCTTTGGCCTGATAACGCGACAGCACTTCCACCGCGCCTTTCATCGACGCATAGGCGGCGTAGCCCGGCAGGCTGAAGCGCGCCAGGCCGCTGGAGATGTTGATGATGCGCCCGCCATCGCTGATCAGCGGCAGCAGTTTCTGGGTGAGGAAAAACGGCGCCTTGAAGTGAATGGCCACCAGCTTGTCGAACTGCTCTTCGGTGGTGTCGGCAAAGCTTGCGTGAGCGCCGATGCCCGCGTTGTTGATCAGAAAGTTGAAATGTTGCTGGGCGAAAACGTCCTTGAGCACCGTAGCGATTTGCCCGACGAAAGCATCGAAGCTGCCGCTCTGGCTGACATCCAGTTGCAGCATGGCGGCGCGGCCGCCCAGCGCTTCAACCTGCGCCACCACAGCTTGGGCCTCAGTTGCGGCGCTGTGGTAGGTGCCGATGATATCCACGCCTTGTGCGGCAAGGTGCAAAGCGGCGCTTTTGCCAAGGCCACGGCTAGCACCGGTGATAAGTGCGATTTTACGAGTCATGGGGTAGTCCTCATTGGGTGATCAGTGGGACTGAGTGTATTTGTCCGCCCATAACGTGATAAACAGGCTGATATCGGAATCACTGGCCGGATAAGGCGAACAATCCATGAACAAACTGGAGCTGCTGCGCACCTTCGTGCGTGTTACCGAACTGTCGAGTTTTACCCAGGCCGGCGAGAGCCTGGGCCTGCCGCGCTCCACCGTGTCCGAGCATGTGCAAGCGCTGGAAACATTACTGGGCGCGCGCCTTTTGCAGCGCACCACGCGCACTGTGCAAGCCACCCAGGACGGCCGCGTGCTGTATGAGCGCAGCAAGGATTTGCTCGCGCACATGGAAGAACTCGAAGGCTTGTTTCGCCAGGATGAAGCGCAATTGGCCGGGCGCATTCGGGTGGATATGCCCAACGCCATGGCGCGCGGCCTGGTGATGCCGCAGTTGCCGTCGTTCATGGCGCGCCACCCGTTGGTGGAGATGGAAATCAGCAGTTCGGATCGCCAGGTCGACGTGATTGCTGAAGGCTTTGATTGCGTGGTGCGCGTGGGCGCGCAACCCGATCAAAGCGTGGTTGCGCGCAAGGTGTGCAGCATGCCGATGGTCAACTGTGTAAGCCCCGCGTACCTGCAACGTTATGGCGTGCCCGAAACCATTGCCGACCTCGCGCAGCACCAACTGGTGCATTACGTGCGCCCGCTCGGTGCGCGCTCGGCCGGGTTTGAATACGTGCAAGGCAACAAGGTGCAGCGCGTGGCCATGGCCGGGCGCGTGACCGTCAGCAGCACCGATGCCTACCAGGCGGCGTGTCTCGGTGGTTTGGGGATTGTCCAGGTGCCGCTGCTCGGCATTCGCGATTTATTGGCCAGTGGCGAGTTGGTTTCGGTGTTGGCGGACTACCTCGCACCGCCCCTGGATGTCTCGATGCTCTACGCCGGCCAGCGGCATTTGCCGCTCCGAGTACGGGTGTTCATGGAGTGGCTGGCCGCGACCTTGCAGGCCCATATTTAACGCCGCGCCGACAACTGCTGCGGCGCCAGGAAGGCGTCGTGGAAGTAATCACGAAACGCCTGCATCGCCGGGGTAAATGCACGCTCGCGGTGCCAGGCCAGGCCGACGCTCATGGGTGTGACCGGGTCGGTGACGGTCAGGGTTTCGATGCGTTTGCCTTCCAGTGACCACGGCCGGTGCACCAGGTCTGACAGGATCGCCACGCCGCTGCCATTGGCGACCATGCTGCGCACCGCCTCCACCGAACTGGTGCGCAGCCGCACGTTGGGCGTTTGCCCGGCCTGTTCCCAGTAGCGCATGGCACTGTGCTCGGCTTCGTCGACGGTCAGCAGGATATAAGGCTCTTGCGCTACATCCGCCAGGCTCACGGCACCGCGTTCGCACAACGGGTGATGGCTGGGCAGCCATAGGCGGCGTTCCGAATTGAACAGGATTTCCGAGATGATATCCGGGTGAGTCAGGTTGGCGGTGAGCACCACGGCCATATCAAATTGGCCGTCAAGCAGGCCGTGTTCGATGGCCTGGCGCTCCTGCTCAAAGACGTCGATGGTCACGTCCGGGTGCCAGTGTTGCATGCGTTGCAGGTGGTGGGGCAGGAAATAACCCAACACCGTGTAGCTGGCCGCTACGCGCAATACGCCGCTGGCGCGGTAGTCGGGCAGTGGGCTGTTGAGGGCGTCGTCCACGCTGCGCACGATCACATAGGCGCGGTTAAGAAAGTGCCGCCCGGCGTCAGTGAGGTTCATGCCCTGGGCCGAGCGCACGAACAACTGCACGCCGAGCATCGCTTCCAGCTCCTTGATGGCCGTGGTCACCGCCGACTGGGAGATGTTCAGGTGAATGGCCGCCTGGGAAATCTGGCCGATTTCGGCAGTGGCGACGAAGTAGCGGACTTGGCGCAAGGTCAGGGACATGGCTTTCTCCGATCGTTCCCACGCTCTGCGTGGTAACGCTTCTTGTGACGCTCTGCGTCACGCTTTGGGACGCGGAGCGTCCTGGGCTGCATTCCCACGCGGAGCGTGGGAACGATCTTTGGGGAACGATCTTTGGGTCTCCGATCGTTCCCACGCTCTGCGTGGTAACGCCTGTTGTGACGCTCTGCGTCACGCTTTGGGACGCGGAGCGTCCTGGGCTGCATTCCCACGCGGAGCATGGGAACGATCTTTGGGTATCTGTTTTTCAGAAGATGGGCCATCTGATAATAGATCTTCCCAAGGGGTCAAGCCCCGGCCTACTTTCAGCCATCACCTTTTGGCGGAGCAACCTCGATGCAGGCAGTGGATTTCAATTCGGACATGGGCGAAGGCTTCGGCCCCTGGACCATCGGCGATGGCGTCGACTTTGACCTGATGGCTTATATCAGTTCAGCCAATATCGCCACCGGCTTCCACGCCGGCGACCCCGGCACCATGCGCCGCACGGTCGAACGCGCCAAGCAACTGGGCGTGGGCATTGGCGCGCATCCGGGCTTTCGTGACCTGGTGGGGTTCGGCCGTCGGCACATCAACGCCCCGGCCCAGGAACTGGTGGACGACATCCTCTACCAACTCGGTGCGCTGCGCGAAATCGCGCGTGCCCAAGGGCTGGTCTTGCAACACATCAAGCCCCACGGCGCGCTCTATATGCACCTGGCCTGCGACGAAGAAGCGGCGCGGCTGCTGGTGCAAAACCTGCAAATCATCGAGCCGACGCTGTTGCTGTATTGCATGCCCAACTCGGTGATCTGGCGCGTGGCCAAGGAGCTGGGGCAACCGGTGGTGCGCGAGTTTTACGCCGACCGTGAGTACGACTTGAGCGGCTCCATCGTGTTTACTCGCAATGTGCGCGCCTTGGACCCTGCAACCGTTGCGGCGCGTGTGCTGCGTGCGTGTCAGACCGGCCGGGTGCGAACTGTAGAAGGCGAAGACCTGTTGATCGAATTCGATTCCATCTGCCTGCACAGCGACACGCCTGGCGCGCTGGAGCTGGTGGAAGCCACCCGCGAAGCCTTGGACCAGGCTGGGATTGAAGTCAGATCACCTCAATAAGCACCCCAATAAAAATATCGCAACAGCACTTTTTGCCTGCCTTTCTACAATGATTCCAAGAGGAACAGACATGGCTGAAACCACCCCCATCCGCTACAGCTTCGGCGGTGATGAACATCTGTTTGCCGAGGTCAGCGATAGCATGTCCCTGGAGGCCTTTTTCAAAGGCATGGCCGTGACCCGCGCCGTAGAGCGCCTGGCATTGGAGGGCGTGCTGGATGTGTGCCTGGCCAATGCATCGTTCCAGATTCGCTTCGACCCCGACCGTATTGCGCCCCATGTGCTGCTCGACGCCGTGCAAAGCGCCGAAGCCCAGGCCGTGGCCGAACGCACCTTGCACACGCGCATCATCGAAATCCCGGTGCTTTACAACGACCCCTGGACCCATGAAACCCTGATGCGCTTTCGCGACCGTCACCAAGACCCCAGCGGCACGGACCTGGAATACGCCGCACGCATCAACGGCCTGGCCGACGTGGACGCGTTTATCGCCGCCCACAGTGGCGCGCCGTGGTTTGTGTCGATGGTCGGCTTTGTCGCGGGCCTGCCGTTCATGTTCCAGATGGTCGAGCGCGAGCGGCAATTGCAGGTGCCCAAGTACCTGCGCCCGCGCACCGACACGCCAAAGCTGACCCTCGGCCATGGCGGCTGTTTCGGTTGCATTTACTCGGTACGCGGCGCGGGGGGTTACCAGATGTTTGGCGTAACCCCGGCGCCGATCTATGACCCGGCGCAACAATTGGCGTACCTCAAGGAACACATGGTGTTCTTCCGCCCCGGTGACATCGTGCAGTTCAAACCGATGGATCGTGACGCCTACGACCTGGCGGTGGCCGAAGTGGAGGCGGGGCGTTTCGACCTGCGTATCCGCCCGGTGGAATTTTCCCTGGATGCGTTTCTCGCCGACCCCATCGGCTATCCGAAAACCTTGCAGGAGGCGCTGGCATGATCAAGGTGCTTAAACCCGGCCTCGCTACCTCTGTGCAGGACCTTGGCCGTGAAGGTTATTACCACTTGGGTATTCCGCCTTCGGGCGCGCTGGATCAGTACGCGTTGAGTGCGGCCAACCATTTGGTCGGCAACCCAGCCGGTGCGGCGGGTCTGGAATGCACGCTGATCGGCCCTGAACTGGAGTTTCGCCAGGACGCATTGGTGGCGCTCAGTGGTGCGCTGATGTCGCCGCGCCTGGACGGTGAAGTGGTGCATCAGGACACCGCTTTCCAGGTGCGTGCCGGGCAGGTGCTGCGCTTTGAATTTCCCAAGGCCGGTGCGCGCACGTACCTGGCGGTGGCCGGTGGCATTGATGTGCCGTTGGTGCTTGGCAGCCGCTCGACTTACACGCTGGGTGCGCTTGGTGGGTTTGAAGGGCGGCGCTTGCAGGAAGGCGATGAATTGCCGATCGGCGAGGCCAGCGGAACAGGCCGTGCGGGCAATAGCTTACCGATGGCCTTGCGCCGTTCGGTGGGTGGCGATGTGACCTTGCGCGTGGTGCCAGGGCTGTATTACGAGCGCCTGACGGATGCGGCAAAAAGCAGCTTTTTCGCCGAGCCGTGGACAGTGGGCTCCGAGGCGGATCGCATCGGCTATCGCTTCAAGGGCGGCAGTGCCTTGAGTTTTCAACCGCGCGAACAACCCTTTGGTGCGGGCTCGGATCCGTCGAATATCGTCGACAGTTGCTACCCGATCGGTTCGATCCAGGTGCCGGCGGGGTTGGAGCCGATTGTGCTGCACCGCGATGCGGTGTCGGGTGGCGGCTACGCGATGATCGGCACGGTGATCAGTGCGGACCTGGACTTGATCGGGCAGATGCAGCCCAACCAGCGGGCGGGGTTTGTGGCGGTGACATTGGAGGAGGCATTGGAGGCGCGGCGGATCTACAAAAAACGTTTGAAGGCCATGGCTGGACTCTTCAGCCACTGAAGTCAATCACTGAAGAAACACCGAACCAACGGTGGGAGCGGCGGTGCGACGATTCGACTTGCTCGCGAATGCGGTGGGTCAGTCAAATCATCTGCGACTGAAACACCGCATTCGCGAGCAAGCCCGCTCCCACAGTTTTAGGCTGTGTTGGGTCAGAACAGTTTGGTGAACAGCCAGTACAGGCTGCCCGACAGCAAAATCGCCGCCGGCAAGGTCAGCACCCAGGCCATCAGCAGGTTGCGGATGGTCTTCATCTGCAAGCCACCGCCATTGGCCACCATCGTGCCCGCCACACCCGACGACAACACATGGGTGGTCGACACCGGTAACCCGAACATATCCGCCGCACCGATGGTCAGCATCGCCACCGTCTCTGCCGAAGCCCCTTGGGCGTAAGTCAGGTGCGTCTTGCCGATTTTCTCGCCCACCGTGACCACGATGCGCTTCCAGCCGACCATGGTGCCCAGCCCGAGCGCGATGGCCACGGCGATCTTCACCCACAGCGGGATAAAGCGTGTGGACGCGTCGATCTGGTCTTTGAACAGTTTGAGCTTGCCTTGGGTGTCGGCGTCGAAGTTGCCGACCTTGCCCTTGTCCATCAGGCGGATGGTTTCACTGGTCAGGTACATGTCGTTGCGCACGTTGCCGACGGCTTCAGCGGGGACTTTGGCCAGGGAGCCGTAGCCTTTTACTTCGTCACCAATCTGGCCGGCGAGGGCGGCGAGGGCCGGTACCAGGTCCGGGGTGGCTTCCTTGGTGCGTACATAGGTCGAGAGAATCGGCCTTGGGTCGCCCGGTAAGACTTGCGGTGCGCTTTTCACCAGTGCCACTTGGGTCACTTCAGCCACCGCAGCAAACTGCAAGGACTGCTCGGCAGGCATGGTGCGGTTCAGCGCGTAGGCCATCGGCAGCGTACCCACCAGGATCAGCATGATCAGGCCCATGCCTTTTTGCCCATCGTTGGAGCCGTGGGCGAACGACACACCCGTGCAGGTGGCGATCAATGCACCGCGAATCCACCATGGCGGCGGGGTGTCGCCCTTGGGGGCCTTGTACAGCGAGCGGTTTTTGACAAAGGCGCGCAGGGCCAGCAACAGCAGGGCGGCAAACGCAAAGCCGATCAGCGGCGACAGCAGCAGGGCATAACCGATCTTGGTGGCCTGGCCCCAATCCACACCGCTGGTACCATCCCGTCCGTGCATCAGGGCATTGGCGACGCCGACGCCGATGATCGAGCCGATCAGGGTGTGCGACGACGAGGCGGGCAAGCCCAGCCACCAGGTGCCGAGGTTCCACAGGATCGCCGCGATCAGCAGTGCAAAGATCATGGCGAAGCCAGCCGAGGAACCGACCTGCAAAATCAGCTCAACCGGCAGCAAGGCAATGATGCCGAACGCCACCGCGCCGCTGGAGAGCAGCACGCCGAGGAAGTTAAAAAAACCCGACCATACCACCGCAAAATGCGGCGGCAGCGAGTTGGTATAAATCACCGTCGCCACGGCGTTGGCGGTGTCGTGGAAGCCGTTGACGAATTCAAAGCCCAGGGCGATCAACAGCGCCACACCCAACAGCAGGAACGGCGTCCAGGTGGTGACCACCGTGCCCAGTTCGTGCATGTCGTGCATCAGGCTGTAGGCGGTGAACAACAGGCCCATGGCGAGCACGGCGAAGAAAATGATCACGGTAAGCAGGCCGGGCTTTTTATCCAGCCGGGGTTTGGGGTCTGCGTGTGACGCGGTGTTGGAAGCGGTCAGGGAAGGGGTGGCCATGCCGGAGCATCCAGTGTGGGGGAGGATGTTCCTGATGATCATTGCAGAATGTTACAGAGATGCTGCGATAGGTCAGTGTTTAAGGAATTGAGTTTGCCGCTGGTCCAATAAACACCGCAAAACCAATGTGGGAGCGGGCTTGCTCGCGAATGCGGTGTGTCAGTCAGCTTATTTTTAACTGACACACCGCATTCGCGAGCAAGCCCGCTCCCACATTTTGACTGTATTTCAGGGTTAGTAATCTTTGCGTTTACGGAACGCCCAGCGCCCGGCTATCAAGGTGAACGTCGCCACCAGCGCCACCAGGATCCAGAACCCTTCCGGGTCGGTGGAAAGCGGCACGCCGCCCACGTTCATGCCAAAAAAACCGGCGATGATATTGATCGGCAGCGCCAGCACCGTCACCACCGTGAGGGTAAACAGCGTGCGGTTGCTTTGTTCGTTGAGGTTGGCGGCGATCTCTTCCTGCAACAGCTTGATGCGCTCGCCCAGGGCCGTGAGGTCGTTGATGATCAGCGCAAACTCCTCAGTGGATTTGCGCAATTCCTTCACGTCCTCTTTTTGCAGCCACTGCGGCGGGCGGTTGAGCAGGCGCAGCAGCGAGCCCGGCTCCAGTGCCAGCAGGCGTTGCAGGCGCACCAGCACCCGGCGCGCAGCACCGAGTTCGGCGCGGTTGGTGGACAGGCGCGAGGACAGTAACTGGTCTTCGATATGGTCGACGCTGATGCTGGTTTTACGCACGATCTGCGTGAGCACTTCACCTTGGTCACGCAGCAAATGCACCAGCAGCTCCAGCGGCGAGCGAAAGCGTTCACCGGCCTTCACTGACGAGCGCAATTTATCCACCGAGTGCAACGGTTGCAGGCGTGCGCTCACCAGCAAACGGCTGCGGGCGCAGACCCACAGCGTGGAAATATCCGACGACACCATGCTGCTGAAGTTGAACACCACGTCGTTGACCACCGCCAGCAAGGCCGAGTCGACGTGTTCGATACGCGTGGAGCGCGAGCCTTCGTGCAGGGCTTCGAAAAACTCGTCGGGCAATGCCAGGTTGGCCTGCATCCAGCGCTCGCAGGCGGCGTGGGCCAGGTTCAGGTGCAGCCACAGGAACTCTTGCGGGTCTTGCGGTGCTTTTAACGCGGCCAGCGCGGTCGCTGAATCAATCTGCTCGCCCTTTTCACCGGGCCGAAAACGAAAACCGTAAAGCAAGCCAAACAGATCGGGATCCTGGTGGCTGTGGTCGATGCTGTGGTTCATGGCGGCTCGCAGAGAAAGCGCCTGTAGGACGTTTCACAGGTTCGCGTGGGCGAATCATTGCAAGGCGGGATGACGATTTTGTGACAATTTGAAAACTCGCTCAGCGTATTTTCAAGCTGAAGGTGAACTGGGTGCCGGTTTGCTCGCAAGAGCACACCTCAAGCTGCCCGCCGTGGGCATCGGCAATCTGTTTGACGATATATAACCCCAGGCCCAGGCCGGCTTGTGGTGTGTCTTTAAGCGGTCGCGCGTAGGGCTCAAACAGCCGGGGCAGGGCGAGTGCGTCGATCTGCCCGGGGTTTTTGACGGCCAAGGTGAAGTGGTCATGTTCGATCTGCGCCGTGACGTGCACCGGGCCGTCATGGCTGCCGTGATGAATGGCGTTGGCCACCAGGTTGGAGAGCAATTGCGCCAGTCGATCGCGGTCGCCATACACGCCACGCAGGTCGCCGATATCGGCCTGGATCAGCCGCTGCGGGTGAACACTTTGCACTTCGGACACCACGTGCTGCAAAGCGGCTTGCAGGTCCTGGCAGTCTTTGAGGTGCAACGGGATGCCACTGCCCATGCGGCCACGGGCGAAGTCCAGCACATCCTCGACCAGTTGCGCAGCGCGCCGGCCACTGCTGAGGATATGGCGTATAAGCGTGTCGGTCGCAGGATCGGGATGTTTGCGCAGCAAGCGCTCGGCGCCGAAGTTGATGGCGAACAGCGGGTTGCGCAGGTCATGCCCCAGCACGGCGATAAATTGCTCGCGCAACTCGGCGGTGCTGCGTTCTTCCTGCAGTTGCGCCTCGGTCTGCTGCAAGGCTTCCTCGGCTTCAATCTGCAACGACAGTACGCGGGCGAACGACTCCATGGTCGATTGGATGGTGCTGCTGCGCAGAGGGGCCGGGTTGGGGTCCAGCGCGCAAATGGTGCCGAAGAAACGCCCGTCGGTGCGAAATACCGGCACGGAGATGTAACTCTCAAAGTGGTAGATGCGCGGGGTGTGGTGGTCGTGGTAAAGCGGGTCTTCGCTGGCTTTGTCGATCACCACCGACACGTGGGAGCCACGAATTTCATGGCAAATGGTGGTGGTCAGGTCGAGTTCGCCGCCAACGGCCAGGCCGAACTCCAGTTGGTCGAGCACGGCGCAGGCGGTCCAGGTGTCGTCGGTCACCCGGGCGACGGCGGCAAAGCGCAGGCCGGTCATGTCACTGATGACTTGGAGCATCGCAGGTACCGCACTGATGCGGCCAATGGTGGCGATGTCGGCGGCTTTTTGCCCCATGCAGCGATCTCGATACGAAAGGTGGTGAGCGTTCGGCTCAGGTTGATGAAGGGGATTCTAGCGACCTTGCGCTTTGTAGGTGTAATTTCATTAATTATTTGGATGCCTTTTCTGCGTTGGGTGGACGAGCAGGCATAAAAAAACCGCGCCACCCTGAGGTGGCGCGGATTTTTTTGCATCAAGTAATCAAGTGTCCTGCTTGTCTTCCAGTACGGCGCCGGTCTTGGCGTCGAGCTTCACTTCAAAGCGTTTGCCGGCGGTGTCGGTCAGGTCAACTTCGTAGACCAATACACCATTTTTGTGGTCCAGCTCGGTGTCGGTGATGCTGGCACCGGCGTGTTTGGCCACGGCGGCGGCGTTGAGTTTTTCGAACGGCATCACGGCGCCGGAATTGAGCAAACCTTCAATGTGGTCCGGCCGAACATCCGCCTGGGCCAAGCCGGCGGTCAGGGTCAGGGCGGTGGCGGCGAACAGGGCGGTCAGGGTTTTCATGGTGTGTGTCCTTCTTCGGTGAGCTGTTTAAGTGGCGCCAGATTAACCAGCGCAACTTAATTCATCCTTAATGGCGCAATGACACCCACCAATTACTCAGTAGCCGTTGTCCTTGAGCAGGTCCTGCACGCTCGACGAAGGCCAGCGCTTGTAGAACTTCAGCAGTTCGGCGGCGCGGTTGGTGAAGATGCCGTCAACGCCGGCCGTCATGACTTTTTCGAAGTCCACTGGCTCATCGACGGTGTAGACGTGCACCAGCAGGCCTTTGTCGTGGGTCAGCTTGTTCATTTCAGGCTTCACCAGGTCGGTGTAGCTCTGGTCGCCATGGTTGGTCAGCTCGGCCGAAGGGCCGGTGCCGATGGCGCCGAGGCTCTTGGCTTCGTCCACCCATTTTTCGAACTCGGCGGCGTCTTTTGGCTCTTGCTTGGCGTAGTAGGCGGCCTTGGTGGTTTCGCCGGACTCAGCGAAGGTTTGTGCCGATTTAGGCTCGATGCTGCCTGGGCCAACCCACAACAGCAGGATTTTCGGGGTGTTGGGCATTTCTTTTTGCAGCTCTTTCAAGCTGTCTTTTTCAAACGTCTGCAGCACCACGCGGCCTCTGCCCTGGCCTACGCCGGTGTTGCTCTTGCCCAGCTTGGAGCCGGCAGAGCTCAACCAGCCTTTATCCAGCAGCTTGTTTTTTAGGTCGGCTTCGATGCCCGGGAACTGCTTGGGCTCCTTGGTCTCGATGTACAGGCCGGGTTTGTGCTGCGGGTTGCCTTCGGCGATCTTGATGATCTCGTCCAGGCTCTGGATTTTCAGGCCAACAAACGCCGGGCGGGCGCGGTCCGGGTAAGCGGCGTTGAACCAGCTGCCGGCGTCCAGGGTGCGCAATTCAGCCCAGGTGAACTCGTTTGCCGGGGCGTCTTTGCGCTCGGGGAACTTGGTGGCCACGTCGGTGGTGCGTTGCAGGTTGTTGTCGTGCAGGGCGAACAGCACGCCGTCTTTACTGCGCTGCAGGTCCATTTCCAGGTAATCGGCGCCCAGGTCACGGGCGAGCTTGTAGGATGCGGCAGTGGATTCGGGGGCGTCGTAGGACGCGCCACGGTGAGCAATGACAGCCGGGTACGGAATGCCTTCGTTTGTCGCCAATTCAGCCGGGCTGATCGGGTCGGCAGCCTGTGCCTGACCAAGGCCGAGCATCAGAGCGAGCAGCAGGGCGCTCTTGGTAAACGTGACAGGCATATGCGAAGTCCTTTCGTGGAGGTAACTTTGAGAAGGCGTCCTTTTTAACAATTGATTGCGAAAGGCGCTATCACCAAACCGACATTAAGCTACTCACGAGGCATTTTTGTGGGTTTTTTTGTGCTGCGTTGCAGTATTCTTGGCCGAAGCTGCCCCGTTAGAGGGCAGTAATTTCTGCCACGCGTGTAAACCATCTTTCCAGTCCCCGTGGGACTTTTCAGTGAGGTTTACCATGCGCATCACTTCCGAGCTTATCTGCCAGGCCGCCGACCAACTCCATGGCTTTGTCGGCCTGAACCGCAAAACCGGCCACTACATTGTGCGTTTCAGCGAAGACGCCTTTGGCATGGACGTGGCTGATGACGGCATCATTGCCACTGCCGAATTTGTCTGGCTGCCGGCCGCCGACCACACCATGACCCTGTCGCGCGAGCGCCTGCAGTTACTGCTGGACCAGAATATCGATGACCGTATCAACATCACCGAGCCGTTGCGCGTGTATATGCGCCGGGTGGAAATCCCGCAGATCAGTGCGTTGCGCAGTTTGGTGAGTTAGGTCCAGGCAAGTGGAGATCTACCTGTGGGAGCGGGCTTGCTCGCGAAGGCGGCGTGTCAGTCAATAGATTATTAACTGATACACCGCCTTCGCGAGCAAGCCCGCTCCCACATGGGGTAAGTATTTCAGTTCTGGAAGGTATAAGCCCGCTCGACCTTGCACACGCGGGTGTGAAACGCCGAATACCAATGGGCGCGGCCTTGCTCGCGCACTTGGCTATGTTCAGCCTGTTGCTTCCAGGCCAAAATCGCCGCTTCGCTTTCCCAATAGGAAACGGTGATGCCCAAGCCGTCTTCCCGCGCTGACTCAACACCCAGAAACCCCGGTTGTTTGCGCGCCAGTTCCAACATGCGGTTGGCGGCCTGGCCATAGCCTTGATCGCCTTCGGTACGCAACGAGCTGAAAATCACGGCGTAATAGGGCGGGGTGGGTGTGTTGGCGATCATACCGATTGCGCCTGGAAGGCTTTGAGCAGGGCTACCGCCAGTGGCGGCGTAACCCCTTTAAGTGCTGCGCGTTCGGGCTGAAACAAAGTAGCGACGAAAAACGGATGGTCCAGCAGTTCGACGGCGCGCAGATCGCCCGTCGAATCGTGGCCGCTGGGGATCAGGTCGCCTTTGAGCAATGCCTGGGCGAACGCGGGGTTG
The DNA here is from genome assembly GCF_965653655.1 of Pseudomonas onubensis. NCBI lineage: Bacteria > Pseudomonadati > Pseudomonadota > Gammaproteobacteria > Pseudomonadales > Pseudomonadaceae > Pseudomonas > Pseudomonas onubensis. The sequence goes on from NZ_CBFHAZ010000065.1 coordinate 15,625, forward strand.
ATGCCGTAGCTGCAACGATAGCCTTCGTGGGTGTCCAGGCTGGCGTAAGCCTCGGCGATGCGCGTGTAGGGCGCCAGGCGGATGCTGCCGGTGGCCTCGACCAGTGAACACGCAAGCGGCGTGATAACCGCGCGCTTGGCCGCGGGTGCCAATTCGCCATGCTCCGCATCCGTCCAGCCCAGCACGTTGCGGGCATATTCGATAACCGCGTGTTGAAAACCACCGCAAGTGCCCAGGAAGGGGCGTTTTTGCTCGCGGGCAAAACGAATCGCCCGCAGTGCGCCGTCGGCATTACGGTAGGGGCTGGCGGGCACGCACCAGAAGCCGTCGAAGGCATGCAGCTCGGTGGCCGGGGTGATCGAGTCCGTATCCAACCAATGCCATTGCACGCTCAGGCCCAAGGCGTCGGCAGCCTGTTGCAGCGCCACGGGAATGGCCTGGTGGGCCGTTACGTCAGGGTTGTAATCACCGATCAGGGCGAGGTGCAGGGGGGTGGCTTTCATCGCGTATATCCCATGGCTTGTGGTGTCCTGGGGCGCACTATAAATTGGCGCTCACGCAATCAAAATTGGCGTTTGCCCACATGCTCAATGCAGCCACGCACTATCAGCTCGATTACCCGGACCTGTCGCTGATTCTCGCGCTGGTGCGTGGCGGCACCTTGGCGCGGGCGGCGGCGCTGCTGCGGGTAGATGTTTCCACGGTGTTCCGGGCGGTGCGACGGCTGGAGGCGGCCCTGGGCCAGACCCTGTTCGAAAAAAGCCGCGCCGGCTACCTGCCCACCAGTTTGGCCAGCCATCTGGCGCAGCAGGCGGAACAGGCCGAGCAGGCGCTGGAAGCCGCGCGCATCGGCGTGGAGCAGGGCGGTGAAGTGATCAGCGGCACCGTGCGCCTGACCTGTACCGACTCGGTGCTACAGGGTTTGCTGTTACCGGCGCTGGCGCAGTTCATGCCCGCCTACCCGGCGTTGACTCTGGAATTGAGTACCTCCAATGATTTTGCCAACCTCAGCCGCCGTGACGCGGATATTGCCCTGCGCCTGACCAAGACCCCGCCGGAGCACCTGGTGGGCCGCCGCCTGGGCAGCGTGGCTTATCAGGTGTACGCCAGCGCCGGTTATGCCCGCCAAAACCAGGGGCGTGAATTGGCCGAACTGGCGTGGATCGCGCCGGATGACTTTTTGCCCGATCACTCCACCGTGACCTGGCGGCGTGAGCACCTGCCGGGCGTACGTCCCAGTTATCGCTGTAACAGCATGTTGTCGGTCGCCGAGTTGGTGCGGGCAGGGTTGGGTGTGGCGGCACTGCCGGACTTTCTGTTGCAAGCGGGTTTGCAACCGCTCGGCCCCGCACTGGCGGGGCGTGATACGGCGCTATGGTTGCTGACACGCCCGGATTGCCGGGCACTGCGCTCGGTGGTGACGTTGTTCGATGAGTTGGGGCGGCATATTCGGCTGCCCTGAACCGGGCAGCGAGCCAAGGATGAACCGGATACCTGTGGCGAGGGAGCTTGCTCCCGCTGGGGCGCGCAGCGGCCCTGCTTTGGGTTTTAAAGAGCGGGCCTGCTACGCAGTCCAGCGGGAGCAAGCTCCCTCGCCACAAGAGCTTATTGGCCGGTTTTCAGGGCTTGCGCACAAACTGCTCATGCATCTCGCACGTCAACGTCTCGATACGCTCGGTCAGTTGTTTGGTCATTTCCGTCAGCCGAGTGTTCTGCTCCAGCAGCTCCAGCAACTGTTTGGTGGTTTGCGCGGCCTGGGCCTGGCGTTCGGTATTGGCGATGGCCAGGGCTTCGCGGTGTTGCGCATCGGCGTCGGACTGGGCTTTGTCGCGGGCGGCCTGGCGTGTCTGGGCCAGCAGGATCAGCGGCGCGGCGTAAGCCGACTGCAGGCTGAACGCCAGGTTGAGCAGGATGAACGGGTACACGTCAAAATGCGTGACGCCGGTGATGTTCAGCACCACCCACAACACCACGATCGCGGTTTGCGCGCCGAGAAAGGTCGGCGTGCCAAAGAAGCGCGCAAAGGCTTCGGCCTTGAGGGCAAAGGTGTCGTTGCCAAAGGTCGGCGCCAGATGGGCGTGGCCGCGGTGATAGCGCAGGTGATCGACAGGTACGGCTTCTGGCTTGTCGGGGGTCATGGCGGGCTCGAATCCTAAGCGTTAAGACAAGCTAGCACTATAGACCGAGCCCCCCGCCGGGCACATGAAGAACCGGTCAGTTGTTGCCGCGCTCGTTGGCGAACGCGCTCACCGCTTGCACGGCTTCAGTGGTGCCTTCGCGAATCTGCAAAATCACCGTGCCTGCGCGGTTGGCCAAGTCGACCCCCAGCGCCGCGCGGTCGCGGGTGTTATCCATGCTCTCGATGGCTTGGCGGGTTTCGTCCTGGATCATCGCGATCATGCTGGAGATTTCCGCTGTCGAGCCGCTGGTACGGGCTGCCAGTTGCCGCACTTCGTCAGCCACCACGGCAAAACCTCGGCCTTGCTCGCCGGCGCGTGCCGCCTCGATGGCGGCGTTGAGTGCCAGCAGGTTGGTCTGGTCGGCAATCCCGCGAATGGTGTTGACGATGGCGGTGATCTGCTGCGAACGCTCACCCAGCTTGGCGATCAGCTGCGAGGAGGTGTCGATGTCGGCGGCGATTTCGCGCATGCCACTGGCGGTTTGCTGAATCACCTCGGCGCCTTTTTCGGCCACATCCCGGGTGTTCAGGGAAATATGGTAAGCCTGGGCCGCACTGGCGGCATCGGCAGCGTGCTGTTGCACCCTGGCGGTGACGTCGGAGGCGAACTTGACCACTTTGCACAGGCGCCCGCTGGCGTCGTACACCGGGTTGTAGTTGGCTTCGAGCCACAGGGTCTGGCCGTGTTTATCGACGCGCTCGAACTGGCCGTTGAACAGTTCGCCCTGGTTCAAGCGTTTCCAGAACTCGGTGTATGCCGAGCTGTTGGCCAGCTCCGGCGTGCAGAACAGACGATGATGTTTGCCCTGGATCTGCGCCAGGCTGTAGCCCATGCGCTGCAGGAAATTGTCGTTGGCGGTGATGATGGTGCCGTCGAGGTTGAACTCGATGACTGCCATGGCGCGGTCAATGGCACCCAGCTTGGCGTTGGCCTCGCTTTCGGCCTGCAGGCGCGGGGTGACGTCCATGGCGTACTTCACCACTTTGATCACTTGGCCGGCCTCATCGCGCACCGGGTTGTAGCTGGCTTCCAGCCACACTGACTGGCCATTGCCGGCCACCCGCTCAAAGGTGCCGGACTGGAATTGGCCATTGCGCAGTTGCGTCCATAGCTGGTTGTAGTCGGCGCTACGGGCGAACGCGGGCGTGCAGAACATCCGGTGTGACTGGCCCAGGATCTGCTCGGCGCGGTAGCCCATGGTCTTGAGGAAGTTGTCATTGGCACGCAGCACAGTGCCTTGCAGGTTGAACTCAATAACGGCCATGGAGCGCTCAATCGCGTCGAGAAGGCTGGCTTGCTGGGCGTTGGTGTGTTGCAGGGTACTGATGGTTTTTTTATGGGCGTTAAATAGCATGTTCGAGGGCTCGGGGAAGCACGCGTCAGAGGTATCCATGAATAGGCGCCTGACCCCGTATGGCCCTGGGCCTTACGGTTGACTTGCTCATTGTCAGCTTCCTGGTGCTGACAGAGGGGGGCGGAACAAGGGGTTCAGAGTGATCAGCCTGCCAAGAAGTTCGCCGTTAGGGCAGGACCATAATTGGGCAGGCGACCAGTGGCGGCATTATGCTATCGCTGCGAGGCGCGGGCGGAAGATTCAGACGAGGTGTTATCGGACAACTCAAGCGGAATGGGCGACCACGAAATCGCTGACATTTACCCGGTTACGCCCGGTTTCCTTGGCTGCGTACAGGGCGCGGTCCGCCGCGTTCAGCCACATCGCAGCATCGCTGAACAGCGGTTGGAAGTCTGCGAGGCCAATACTCAGGCTCACGCGCAGCGCGGGAATCTGCGTATTGCGATAGTTGCTGAATTTTTCGCGCATGCGTTCCATGACCTGCGCGGCGTCTTCCTGCGGCATTTGCGGCAAAATCACACAGAACTCATCGCCGCCATAGCGGCCGGCCAAGTCGTTTTCCCGCAGGTGCAGACGCAATTCCTGACTGAGTTGGCGCAACACCGCATCCCCGACAATATGACCGTAGGTGTCATTGATCTGCTTGAAGTGGTCGATGTCGATCAGTGCGATGGTGGCGTGGCTGCTTTGCTGCCGACACTTATGGAACTTGAGGTTGAGCAGGTCTTTCCACGAGCCATGGTTGAGCAGGCCGGTGAGACTGTCGATGCGGCTCAGAGCACTGAGGGCACGTTTGTGGTCCGAGAGCTTGATTGCCAGTTGGTAGCAGACCATGCCGATGGCCATCGGGTAGAGCGTCAGCATCGGCAGACAGGTGTAGACCTGGCTGAGGCTGACGTTGGGGTTGAACTTGACTCCGAACAGGCCCCACGCCACCGCAATACCCGCCGCTTGTGCCAGCAGCCCGCGCAGAAACAGGCGTTTGCCGCCGGCCGCGACATTGTTCATGGTCATCATCGACAGCACAGTCACGGCCGTCAGCGGCGTGAACTGGGTGGCGGCGGCCCAGAAACCGCCGAACAACGAGTCATAGAGCAGGTTGCGCTGCTCAGCCTGATAGGGAAATTGCGAACGCGCTGAAAGCTGATACGCCACATGGGCCCAGGCAAACCCATTGAACAGCAGGAACGCCCACACCCACCCCGGCATCGCCAAGGAGTAAAGGGCACCGGCCACACTGATACAACCGATACCCAGGCCGATGATCCTTGGCTTGTAGATACGTCTGGCAAATGAAAGCCCTTTGCCTCGTCTGTTTTCCATAGTGTTCCGGGTCAGCTCTTTTTTGCGGGTACGACAGCGCGCGTCAGCGGGTAGAACCGTTGATCGGATATTAAGTGTGAATATTGTCAGTTATTCGCGTGGGAATAATCAGTGTCCTTTCAGGCCATTTGCGCAGCACCGCGTGCGAATACGCTAAAAGCGACCTGGAATGTCGCGCATGCAACAGGCTTTACTGCGGCCCAGGAGCGCGCACTTCGTAACCGGCCAGGAACAGGTCGATGGCTGATTCAATTACGCTGGCCTGGCAGGCAGCGTCCAGCACCGGTTGGCCGAGGGTGATCTGCGGCCAGAACGCGAAAGCCTTGAGCAAGCTTTGGATCTGGTGGGCGGCGAAGGCAGGGTCGGTGCAGGACAGCCGGCCGTCTTCCTGCGCGGCGCGTACCCACTGGGTGAAGCCTTCTTCGCGCTTGCTCAGGCGGTTGACCATGTCTTGCGCGCGTTCCGGCGAATGGATGGTGGCAGCAATCGCGACACGGGCCAGGTCAAGGAAGTTGGCGTCCGACATCATCAGCATCTTGGCCTGCAACAATCCGCGCAGTTGCTCGCGCAGCGGGCGGTCGCTGGCGTAGCTGACGTCCAGCTGGGCCACACTGCTGGCCCATAACTGGTGGAGGATTTCGGCAAACAACTCTTCCTTGCTGGGGAAGTGGTTGTACACCGTGCGCTTGGAAACGCCGGCGGTGGCAGCGATTTTGTCCATGCTGGTGACCTCGAACCCATTCGCGCGAAACTCGGCGATAGCGGCTGCCACAATGGCTTCGCGTTTACGGTCGGTGAGGCGCAGAGGTGCAGTCATGGTCGGCTCTAAAAGGAAATTACACTCGGTAGTTTACTTGCTCAGGGTTTTGTTGCAATCTAGAAACTACACTGTGCAGTGTAATTGGCCTGCACGGTGTATTTTATGAGCCGACCCTGGAGTCACTCTGCAATGGCCACGATTTCAACCCGTCTCGACCCTGCGCCTGCTGCGCCCAAGACTGCGGAGCAGGCGCCAGGGCATTTCAGCAACGACGCCCCGGTGCAGCACGGTGGCTTTGGCAAAACCTTGCGCATTTTTTGGAACATGCTGTTCAACAAGCCGCGCAGCACACGCCCGGTGGGCAAGATCCCGGTGCAACCGCTGACGCGTGAGCTACTGTTGGCTGCCCCCGATCACAGTGTGTTTCGCCTGGGGCATTCCACTGTGCTGCTGAAAATGCGTGGCAAGTTCTGGGTCACCGACCCGGTGTTTGCCGAGCGCGCTTCGCCTTTCAGTTGGGCCGGGCCAAAGCGCTTTCATCAGCCGCCGATCAGCCTTGAAGACCTGCCGCCGCTCGAAGCGGTGATTCTTTCCCACAATCACTACGACCACCTTGACCGCAACGCGGTGACCCAACTGGCCGACAAGACCCGCTACTTTCTGGCGCCGCTGGGCGTGGGCGACACGCTGGTCAAGTGGGGCGTGGACGCCAGCAAAGTTCGGCAACTGGATTGGTGGGCAGGCACCGAGGTCGATGGCATCCGTTTTATCGCCACGCCGGCCCAGCATTTCTCTGGACGTGGCCTGTTTGATGGCAACCAGACCTTGTGGTGTTCCTGGGTGATGATCGACGGCGCGCGGCGGATCTTTTTCAGCGGCGACACCGGTTATTTCGACGGCTTCAAACGGATCGGCGAACAGTACGGCCCGTTTGATCTGACGCTGATGGAAACAGGTGCTTACAACGTCGACTGGCCTCACGTGCACATGCAGCCCGAGCAAACCCTGCAAGCGCACATCGACCTCAAAGGCCGCTGGCTGCTGCCGATCCACAACGGCACCTTCGACCTGGCCTTCCACGCCTGGCATGAACCGTTCGACCGCATCATGGCCCTGGCCTGGGAGCGCAACGTGTCGATCACCACGCCGGCGATGGGACAGGCGTTCAGCTTGCACCAGCCGGAGCGCGGGCACGCGTGGTGGCTGGAGGTGGAAACTCAGGGTGTAAAAGAACACGCAACGGGTTGAAACGTTGCCGCCTGGAAAAAGGATTTTCAGGGTGTTTCAGGGCTGCGACAAACGCCAGATGAGAGTGCGATGATCCCGCGTAATCAATTGTCGGGAGTCGGGTTCTGATGGAAAAAAACTGTAGCGAACATTGGCGGTTGGGGATGCCGTGTCGCCCGGGCCTGTCCTTGCCCGTGACATTGGAGGCGGAGAGCGAGGGGCTCGCGGCAGAGTCCGTTCATGCTAAACCCGAGAACCTGAGCCGCACGGGTATCGTCTTCGGCGCGGCGCAAGCGGTGGGCGCGGCGCCCATTCCCGGTTACAACGCGCCGGCATTTCCAGCAAGACCTGCGCGGGATCCCGCGTTATCACTCGCGGCTTTAAGTGGTATCGACCCCACTGGGCCGGTCATGGTGGAAGTCCCCTTGGTGCTGAATAACACCCGCTTTACGACTACCCAGTTGCTATCGGGTTGGCGTATCGGGTTTGCCGACCGCTATGTGCAAAGCGATCATCGCGAAACCGTCGAACACAGCGAAGCCTTGTGTGCAGCCTTCGATCTCCTGCGCCAGGCCGGTGCGCAACTGGTGCCGGTGGACGCGTATCGTCAAGACAACAGCCTGCAATTTACCCTGCAAAGCAATGAAATCGACGACCTTGTGACCGCGCATCGCCTGGATGCGCTGGTCTCTGGCAGCGAGAGCGACGCGTTTCATCGTGCCTGTGTCAGCGGCTATCCCTCACTCAGCGAACCATTGGGCGATGGGGCGAAGCTATGGTTTTACGCTGCTCGATGGTCGCGTGATGCATTGCCGCTGTTGTTGCGTGCCTATCGCCAGATCAGCACCGGCGCGTTAAAGGACGCGTAACAACTACAGGAAGTGCTGGACCCATCTTACGATGTGTGGGGTGACTGCCTGAAGGTCTTGAACGCCTGGGTTTTCAGAATAGCGGACTTGATCCCGTATGAATTCTGAACCCAGGAGAGACCTTTTTCTTCGGAACCCGCTGGTCCGACCTACCTTGTTGGCAGTGGCTTATGGGTACGAGCAGGCGGCCCAGGCGGCGACAAAGCCTGTGCTTTAACGGATGCGCTGCGCACTGCAAACCTGACCGATTACACTCACTGCCATGGAGGGCAGGCATGGACTACAAAATTCACATCCTCGGCGCTGCGGGCGCCGGTACCTCGACCTTGGGCCGGGCTCTGGCCAAACGCCTGGGCGTCGCTTATTTCGACTCTGACTATTTCTACTGGCAACAAACGTCAGAGCCTTTCACGGTCGCCCGGCCCAAGGATGAACGCATCCGCTTGCTGCAGGAACAGAGTGCCGGCCTTGCGGGCTGGGTGCTGTCCGGCTCACTGTGCGGTTGGGGCGATGCCATGATCCCGCAGTTCACCCATGTGGTGTTCCTGCGGCTGGACCCGCAAGTACGCCTGCACCGCCTGCAACTGCGCGAGGTGCAACGCTACGGCGAGCAGATCCTGGAAGGTGGCAGCCGCCATGACAACAGCGTCGCATTCCTGGCCTGGGCCGCCCGTTACGATGGCGGTAACCACAGCTTACGCAGCTTGAGACGGCATGAAAGCTGGTTGAAACCGCTGACCTGCCCGGTGCTTCGGTTGGACTCTACGCACCATTCGGCTGAGGCGTTGGTGAGTCATTTGATGCCGCTGCTGAGCCCATCAATCGCGAGATGAGGCTGGGTGCGGCGGGCTCGGCGGGGGCTGCCTCAAACTTGCGCGCGCTCATCCCCCAGCCCGGCGCAAACCCTGGAAAAAACACCAGGCCTTCTGCCTCCAGCCGGAACGCGAGGGCTAACCGAGCGTCATCCTCGACCTCGCCCAGGCTTTCAAAGCGCTGAACCACCTCCACCGCCAACCCGGCCTGGCGGGCCAGGTCCTCGCGGCTCCAACCCAGCATCACGCGGGCCTGTGTGCTGTGCTTGGCGGTGAATTGGTGCAGGACAATCTGCTGTTCTACGTAAGAGCTCATTGCCAGAGAGGACATGGGGTTTCTCCAGGTTCGACGGGGGAAGGCAAACTATACTGTGTTTTTGTACAGTTGTTTGTACCGCTCATCAACTGGATTATTTATCGGGTTCTCACTTGCTCTCTCCAGAAGGGCTGTGGAGGTTGCAACGCTCGCAGGTGAATAGGAAAATCCACAGAATGATCGAGCTGACGAGAGAACGACGCCATGTCTATTTCCGAAAGTGATTGGAAGAAATTCAAAGGCTTGAGGGCATTGGCCCTTGATCGCTTTTGCCTCGGTGTCCTCGCGGATGCCAGGACCATCAGTGAGCACGGTGCATTGTCCGCTCACGCCCGGTACCTAATGCTGTACGGCGTGATTCATGCCCGCAACAAGGATATGGCCGATATGTTCGACTATTACAGTCGCTCATCAACCTATTCGTGCCTGGCATTAATGGTGCACCACGACCTGTTGACCGACGCCGAGTTGGCAATACTCAGCGAAGAAACGCTTGATGCCATCAGCTATGCCGTCAGGCAGCCTTATGAACTTGAGTGGGTTGAAGAGCGATTGCCCCGCGAGTAAACAGGGCACACTTGGCGTTAATCACTTTGCGCAGGAACACAGTGTGCTGACATTTAATTGCTCACAAGCCGGCAGCGACTTTTTCAGCCGTATTCACAAGGGTAAGAAAATTACCCCCGTTGAAAAACCACCGATACCAAGCGCAGAGGGGGATGCGCTGCACGCAGACCCTAACCAGTGGCTGGTCCATGCGGCGACAGTTAAACGTAAGCATGTGCTGGTGGCGACGCATTTGAAGACGCGCTACAGCATGCTGTTTTTCGATATGAAAAAGGCCGATTACGCGGGTTTTGTGAAAACATTTACCCATCGCTGGGCCGATGGTGTGATGAATATAGCGTTGAAGTGTGGCGTGCTGAACATACTCGCGCCGCAGGTTTGTGATCCGCTGCTGAGTGACTTGGGGAGCACTTATTGTTTTTACCCGCGCAGCGACCGCAGTAGCCAGGGCCAAATCAATGAAATCCTGCGCGTATTTAAATGGGACGCTGAGGGTTTCGAATTTGTAAAGCAGCCGTGGAGTGCGCGACGTTATGACGAAGCCATCAATCGCACGCCCAGAACCATTCCCGGGATAAAGGGCTATGGTTGGCCGGAGGAAGAAATGCTGATTCACTGGCTGACGGCATTTGGCGCGATAGACGCGGCCACCGCCCGAGCTGTACGCGAACAATACCGGCAAGCTCGGCGATCACGCGCCCTTTCCTAATGCTCCTGCATTCCTGGCGCCTCACGAATGATCAGGTGGTCCAGGTTCTCGATATTGGCGCTGAACACCCCGAATGTCTGCTCGGGGTTCTTCTTGCTCGGCACCTGTTTTAGCTCTGGCGTCACGCCGTAAAAAAAGCAATACAAGGCCCGTTCGCTGCTGGCTGCCGCCTTGATCTGTTCAAGAAAAGCCGTACGTTTGCGGTAGTTTTCGATGAGTTTTTTACTCAGGTAGACGTTCACCGAGTAGGGCTTTTTGTCGAGCCATACCTTTTTTTCGAAGTCGATGCGAAAGCTGCTGGTGTAATCCTTGATCGCTTTGATCTTGCCCCAGTAGATCAGGCCTTTGTTGTCTTGCAGGTATTCGATCTTCTTGAAAAACGTCCAGTAGGTAGCGCAGTGCTCGCCAACCTTCAGCGGCATGGACTTGAGCTTGTCCTTGTCGTCGATATTCGACACATAGCACTCGACCGGGTGTGCGAAGACGCTGGTTTTGTCCGGGGTTGTGTCGCTGCTGATGTGGGATGAGCGGGTACTTGTCGAAGGCGCTTTCGCCGACTCTTGTGGGACGCTTCCCTCAATAACGACGGGCGGTGTCTTGCGCTGGTACTGACGCCGCGTTAGTACAAATTCCGATGGGAAATTGTCCTCGCGCTCGTCGTCGCTTTCACCTGTTGCGCTCTTGTGCGTACTGGCATAGCGGCAGCCGTCGATATGCCGGGTGCTGGTCTTGTTCTTGAAGTGCGGCGTGCGCTGGTAGTTGACGTTTTTCGCGTTGAACGTGCTCAGCGTATTGCCCGTTCCGAACGCCGCGCGGCATTCATCGTTCGGGCACAGGAAGCTGTCCTTATCGGAGTCGAAGTCGGCGGTTTCGTCGAAATTCAGGTCTCGAACGTCGTAGATCGACAGCTTGTCGTCGAGACTCAGGCTGTAGGCCGTGTCGAATTTCATGGGGCTCGGGTCCGTGAGATGAATGACTGGATACTACGCAAATACCAGGCATTACGGAGAGCAAAATGTGGGAGCTGGCAAGCCAGCTCCCACATTAGATAAGCGGCGCGCCAGCGACACGGCGTCCGCTTAAGAAACACAGGCTTCCACCCACTGCCGTCAATGCGCCCAACGCATAGAACATGCTGGTTGGCGCAGCGTTGATCAGCAAATAACCGCAAATAACCGGGCTCATCGCTCCGCCGAACGCCGCCAGGTTTTGTGCGCCGTAGTAACTGCCGCGCAATGCGTCTGGGGCGATGGTGTCGATAAACAGGAATTCCGATGGGTAAATGATCATCTCGCCCAGGGTAAACACGAACATCGCCAGGCACCAGGTGAGCAGGCTGTGAGCCTGGCTGAAGCCGATCAACCCGGCAATGAACAGCAACGTGCCCAGCACGATCCAGTAGCGCAGCTGTTCGCGCTTGAGAAACCGGCCAATCTGGTACTGCATCGCAATCACGGTGATGGCGTTGCAGGCCAGCACTGCCGACAAAATCTTCAGCGCCTCGGCGGGCTTGTAGGCCACCAGCAGAAATTGCGACAGATAAAGGGTGTAGCGCCCGTGGACGATGGTGCTCAACAGACTGCCACTGGTGAACAGGATCAGCGTGCGGTCGCTGCGCAAGGTGCGCAGGGTGCTGAGGAAGCTCAAGGGTTTGTGGCTGTCATCGCGCTGGGTTGGTGGAATGCCGATCATCAGGAACAGGCTGCCGAACGCAATGGCGCTGGCGATCAAAAACGGCGCCAGTGGCACATGCCCGGCAATCACTACGCCGACCATCGGCCCGGTGGCGTAGCCGACGTTGGTCAGGGTGTAACGCAGGGAAAACACCTTGGCGCGATCACCCACCGGCAGGTTCTCGCTGATGATGGCTTTGGAGCCGATCAGGAACAGCGCCGAGGCGGCTTCGGTTATGACCAGGGTCAGGGTGGTGAGGTAGAGGTTGCTGGCGAACGTCAGCAATAGAAAACCGATGGAGCTGGAGAGCATGGCCAGGATCAGCAGCTTGCGCTTTTCCAGGCGGTCGATGATGTAGCCGCCATACAGGCCCAGCAACGTGGCGATGAATACGGCAATGCCCATCAACAGGCCGATGTCCCGCTGGTTGAGGCCCAACCGGGTACTCAAGAGCAAGGCCAGCAAGGGGCTGGTCATGGCGCGGCTGACCACAATGGTCACCGAGCAGATCATCAGGCGGCGGATTACCAGGGAGTAGGTGGCCACGGTGGGGGCGAGCGTCCTTGTTATTGCTTTGATACAACACAGATCAACTGTGAAAACAGATCACCTGTGGGAGCGGGCTTGCTCGCGAATACGGTGGGTCAGTTAGTAATTTTGCACTGACACACCGCTTTCGCGAGCAAGCCCGCTCCCACATTCAGGTCTTTTTATTGGCCGGCATTGATAGAGATTTTTTCCACCGCACCCTGCTCCAGATCCCACTTCTTCAGGATCTTGCCGTACGTGCCATCATCGATCATGCCCTGCAGCGCCTCACTGATCGCCGTCACCAGCTCAGTGTTGCTCTTCTCGATCCCCAGCCCCGTGAACTGCTTGGAAATCGCCAGACCCACCGGCTTGTACTTGCCCTTATCCAGCGACATCAGATAAGGAATGGTCTCGCTGCCCTGCATCGCCGCATCCAGACGGTTCTGCTGCAACTGCGCGCGTGCATCCGCCGAGCCTTCGGTGCCGATCACCACGATGGCTGGCTTACCGGCCGCTTCGCAGTTTTCCTTGCTCCACGCGGCAATTTCCGACGGCCAGGTAGTACGGCGGCTGGTGCCGACTTTTTTACCGCACAGGTCAGTCAGTGCCTGGAGGTCTTCACGCTTGGCCAAGGTGTACAGCTGCGGGCCGCTGGTGAAGTAGTCGATGAAGGTCACGGCCTTTTGGCGTTCGGCGGTGTCGCTCATGCCCGACAGCACAATGTCGACGCGCTTGGTGGTCAGGCCGCTGAGCATCTGCTCGAAGCCGGTCTCCTGCCACTTGATCTTCACGCCCAGGCGCTCGGCCAGGGCGTTGCCCAGGTCAAAGTCCAGGCCGGTGAGCTTGTTGGTGGCGGTGTCCTTGAAGTCCATCGGCGGGTAGTTCGGCACGATGGCGGCGCTGATCTCACCCTTGTCCTTGATTGCCGCCGGCAATGCCGCGAACACAAACGTGGAGGCCATCAGGCCTGCGAGCAACGTTGGGATAAACAATTTTTTCATGGGGGCGTTCTCGTTAGTTTTTTAGTTAAGTGCGAACGGCAGAAATAAAGCTTTGGGTACGCGGGTTTTGTGGGCTTATTAGAATTTCTTCAGGGCTGCCCGCTTCCACAATCTGGCCGGCATCCATAAACACCATGCGGTTGGAGACTTCGCGGGCGAAGCCCAACTCATGGGTGACCACGATCATGGTCATGCCGGTGGTGGCCAAATCGCGCATCACCGACAGCACTTCTCCCACAAGCTCTGGGTCGAGGGCTGACGTGGGTTCGTCAAACAGCATCAGCTTGGGGCGCATCGCCAAGGCGCGGGCAATGGCCACACGTTGTTGCTGGCCGCCGGACAATTCCACCGGGTATGCATTGCGCTTGTCTGCCAGACCCACGCGGGCCAGCAACTCCAGCGCGTCTTCGATGGCTTCCTTGGGCGAGCGCCTGAGCACCTGCACCGGGCCTTCGATGATGTTCTGCAACACGGTCATATGCGGGAACAAATTGAAGCGCTGAAACACCATGCCGGTGGCCAGGCGCTGGCGGGCGATCTGCGATTGATTCATCTCATGCAGCTTGTTGCCGACCACCCGGTAACCGACCAGCTCGCCGTCGACCCACAGGCCGCCCTTGTCGATTTTTTCCAGCTGGTTGACGCAACGCAGCAGCGTGCTTTTGCCCGAGCCGGACGGGCCGATGATGCACATCACTTCGCCTTGCTCGACCTCGATATTGATGTCGCGCAGCGCGTGATACTGGTCGTAATACTTGTTCAGGTTGACGGCCTTGACGATGCTTCTCATGGGGCAAATCTCCTCAACCCAAACTTACGAACGCTTGCCGGCGCCGCGGGCAAAACGACGCTCGAGGCGGCTTTGGCCAAATGAAAGAACAGTCACCACCGCCAGGTACCAGATGCCGGCCACAATCAGCAGCTCCATGACCCGCGCGTTGGCGTAATAGATGTTTTGCGCGTTGTGCAGCAGCTCCGAGTACTGGATCACACTGGCCAGGCTGGTCATTTTCACCATGCTGATGAACTCGTTGCCTACAGGCGGAATGATCACCCGCATGGCCTGCGGCAGAATCACCCTACGCAATGCTTGCAGGCTCGGCATGCCGATGGACTTGGCGGCTTCATACTGGCCAGTGTCGACCGAGAGCAAACCGGCGCGCACCACTTCGGCGGTGTATGCGCCTTGGTTGATACTCAAACCGAGCAGGGCGGCCACGAACGGCGTCATCAGGTCGACGGTGTCGATGCTGAACACGCCGGGAATCGCGATCACCGGGAAAATCAGCGCCAGGTTGAACCACAGCAGCAATTGCAGAATCAGCGGTGTGCCCCGGAACAGCCAGGTGTAGGTGATGGCCACATAACGCAGGATCGGGTTGGCCGACATGCGCATGATTGCGGTGATCACCCCGATCACCACGCCCAGCGCCATCGCCAGGATCGACATGATGATGGTGTTCATTAGGCCCCACAAGATGGCCTCAGACGTGAGGAACTGGCCGATGTAGGACCATTCGATCTGGCCATTGGCAAATGCGCGCAACAATGCGGCCAGGGCGATCACGATCAACGTGGCAAAAAACATCCGCCCGTAATACCGCCGCGGCACGTGCTCGTATTGCGTGATATCGAACTGGTTCTCGGACAACTTGCGCTCGGCTTCCAAGCGCTCCGCCGGGGTTTGGTTCATGGTGCTACTCCAAAAAATATAGGTGTTGCACGATCGTTCCCACGCTCTGCGTGGGAATGCATCCCGTGACGCTCCGCGTCACCATTGCGCAGAATTGGAGCCATGCAACGGGACGCGGAGCGTCCTGGGCGGCATTCCCACGCAGAGCGTGGGAACGATCAGATTCGGAATCCGGTGTAACTCTCAGCCCATTTTTGCTGAGCCGCCAACGCCACCTTCAACCGCCCAATCTGCTCGCGAACCCGCTCCGGTGCCGTCCCACCCCACCCACTGCGCGCCGCAATCGCCGCTTCCAATGTCAGGCACTCACGCACTTCAGGCAGCAGCCGAGCATCCACCTGCGCCAACATCGTTGGCGAGGCTTCCCACAATTCAATCTCATGCTGCTCACAGGCCTGCACCAACGCGCCGGTAATCTCATGCGCCTCTTTAAACGGCACACCGCGAGTGGCCAACCAATCCGCCACCTCGGTCGCCAAGGTGAAGCCCATCGGCGCCTGACGCCGCAGCTCCTCTACCTGCACCTGCATGGTAGCCACCATCCCGGCCATCGCCGGCAGCACCAGCAGCAAGGTGTCGACGCTGTCCAACACACTGTGTTTGTCTTCACTCAAATCGCGGTTGTACGACAGCGGCAAGGATTTAAGCGTCGACATCAACCCGGTCAGGTTGCCAATCAAACGCCCAGCCTTGCCCCGCGCCAATTCGGCAATGTCCGGGTTCTTTTTCTGCGGCATGATCGAGCTGCCAGTGGCGTAGGCATCGTCCAGCACTACCCAGCGAAACTGGCGCGAAGACCACAGGCAAAACTCCTCCGACAGCCGCGAAATATTCACCCCGAGCATGCCCGCCACAAACAGGAATTCCGCCACATGGTCACGGCTGGCTACGGCATCAATGGAGTTTTCGCACGGCCCGGTGTAGCCCATTTCCTTGGCCGAATGCTCCGGCTGGCGTGCAATGGCAGAACCGGCCATCGCCGCCGCACCCAACGGCGACAACGCTGTGCGCGCGTCCCAATCCACCAGGCGCTGCACATCACGCAGCATCGACTGGGCATGGGCGAGCAAGTGGTGGGCGAACACAATCGGTTGCGCCTGCTGCAAATGGGTAAAGCCCGGGCAAATGCTGTCGATGTGTTGCTCGGCCTGCTCCACCAGCGCCTGCTGCAAACCCAACACCTCGGTGGTGAGGGTGCGCGCGTGATCGCGCAGGAAAAGGCGCAGATCATTGGCGGTCTGGTCGTTACGCGAACGCCCGGCGCGCAACTTGCCGCCCAAGGCGCCCAGGCGCTCGGTCAATACGCGTTCGATAAAAGTGTGTACGTCCTCGTCATCCAGGCTTGGATGCAGGCGCCCGGCGGCGAAATCGTCACCGATACGGTCCAGGGCTTCCAGCGTGCGCAAGGTTTCCGACTCATCCAGCAACCCGGCGCGCTGCAACTCACGGGCATGGGCACGGGAGCCGGCCAGGTCGTAGGGCGTCAGGCGGAAATAGCGCTCAGGGCAACGCGACAACGCGGCCAAAGCAACAGACGGGCCGGTCTTGAAACGAGCGCCCCAAAGGCGGTCGGTGGGCTGGGACATCGGTATTCCTCACGCTTGTTTTTAGAAGAGTCGGAGGCAGTAAAAAGCAAAAAAGACCTGATCGTAGTGTCAGGTTTTTACGGGTGTTAAATCAGCCTCTGTGTGCTGTTCAACCCGCTATATTCAAGGTTGCCAAGGGCGGATGTTTGCAGCCATTATCGCCGCCTGGCTATGTTCAAGGATTGGGTTGAAGCCTGTTGAATATGGCACTTGAGGTCAACGCGTATTATGGAAACCCCACTTTCCACTTCTGGAAACATGCCGCCAAAACCCGGCACACGACCGCCCCTGCAATTGAGCGGGCTGGACTTCAAACTGCTGCGCGTGTTCATGGCCGTGGTCGAAGCCGGCGGCTTCAGTGCTGCGCAAAACGAGCTGAATGTGGGCCTGGCGGCCATCAGCAAACAGATCTCCGACCTCGAAATTCGCATCGGCATGCGCCTGTGCACACGGGGCCGCGAAGGATTCGGCCTGACCGAAGAAGGCAAGTTGGTGTATCAAGCGTCCATCGAGTTATTTACCTCGGTAGACAGTTTTCGCGACAAGCTTAGTTCGGCGCAAAACGAGCTGATTGGCGACCTTAGTGTCGGCGTTATTGATAACACCGTGTCCGACGTTAACTCACCGCTTATTAGCGCTCTAGGTAAATTACACAGCGAATCGCCAAAAATTAGATTGCGCCTGCATGCCTCGCAGTTGGACGAAGTTGAACGCGGCGTGGTGGAAGGCCGACTGATTGTCGGCATCGTGCCGGTGTACCAGCGCCGAGAAGAATTCGACTACTTCCCCCTCTACGAAGAAAAAGCTCACGCCTACTGCGCCGTAGGACACCCGCTGTTCCACGCGAGTGACATCACCCCAGACGTGCTGCGCCAATACGAAGTGGTCAACCACCGGTACGCGATCCACCGCGACAAGGCCAACTTCGTCACCTACGACAGCCAGTCCGCCTCGGCCTCACAGGTGGAAGCTGTCGCCATCCTGGTCCTCACCGGCCGCTTCCTGGGCTTTTTGCCGGAACACTACGCCGCGTCGCTGGTAAGGGAAGGGCGCCTGCGCGCACTGTGCCCGGAGCAGGTTCACCTGAGCACGGCATTCAACCTGATCCTGCGCCACAACGCGCCGAGAAGCCCGATGGTAAAAGCCTTCGCAACAGCGCTTGGCGTGGACCTGAAGACGCCAGCCTAAGCCTCAACAAAGCTCAAATGTGGGAGCTGTCGAGCCCCTGCGAGGCTGCGAAGGGATCACCTCGGTCCAGCTTCCGAAACCATCCATCTGCATCGACCCCTAGCGGCCCATGCTAGTGAGCTTCCCAGCCTGAAGCCGATCCCAATGTGGGAGCTCTCGAGCCCCAGCGAGGCAGCGATAGGATCGCCTCGGTCCACCCGCCGACCCCACCTACCCGCATCACCGCTGCAACTTGCCCTGCTTCTTCTTCGAATGAAAGTGCCGAAAATGCGCATCCTGCGCCGCCGCCAGCAACTCCCGATCCCCACGCGTATCGCCCCAGGCCCGTAGCCGATACTCGCCCAAATCCCCATACACCGCCTCAAGGCGCAGCACCTTGTTCTCGCAGCGGCAATTATTCCCCGTGAGCTTGCCCGTCAACACGCCGTCGACCACCTCAAGCTCAGTGCCGATCAACTTGATGCCCAGCCGATTCGCAAACGGCTGCAACACCAACGCCGGCGACGCCGAACACAGCGTCACCACCGCCCCGGACTTCACCTCATCCGCCACCGACTGCAAACCACTCGGGCGCATCAACTTGCCCCAGGTGCGCTGGCAATACGCCTCAGCCTGCTGCTGCACCCACGCTTTCTCCACGCCCGTCATAAAGGTGCGGATCAACTGCGCCTTCAACTCATCCCGGCTGATCTGCTGCAGCAAAAAGCGCAGCCCAGGCACGGCGAGTTTGACCATCCGGCCGTAAAACTCGCCGGGGCCGAAGGCGAATTTGAGGAAGGGCACGAAACTGTCGTGGTGGGTGAGGGTGCCGTCGAAGTCAAAGACGGAGAGTACTTTGGCGTCGATGGGGCCGGCTTCGAGCATGTCTGGGTTCACGGGTGGTCCTTGATCGTTTGAAGCGGTTCTCATAACCGTGTGACTGGTGCCCACTGCATGGGTTCAGGCGGATAACGGCTATGCAGTTCAGATCAGCCAGGTAGTGATGTTGTGCTTTTACTGGCGATGATCAAGAGAGTTTACCCGGTCGGGCATAGGAATGAACGTCGTGAGGCATCCGGCATTGTTACAGCGCGGATTGGGAAATGTGTGCTGGTGATCCGTCCGAGCGTTGGCCCGGACGGGATATCTTCGGGATTTCAGCGTGTGGAATGGCCTGATGGCTGGAAAAACTCTGCCATCTTTTGAAACCAAGTCTTGCTCGGTGGCGCGCGTCGGCGAGTCCTGTTGAGCAGTAGATATGGCATATCACGTAGCCGAATCCAGCCTTCATCCTGCCAATGCAGAAGGCTCAACGACATTTCGGGCCAATCAAGCAAGCTCAGCATTGGACGGTCTGTAGATCGTGGTTGATGCTTGTCACGCAATGTAGGCACCACTTGATGGGTCAACCATTCACGCAGCAAACGATGTCCTGGTGAGTAGTGGTACACCAGCAATGCATATACGCCGGATTCGCTGATCATCAGCATGTTCTCAGGCTGACCGTGATAGCAAATATCCAGTGTCTGCCGCTGATCCTCATCAAGCTTGCTCACCATTCGCTCAGCCAGATAAAGCCCCATCAGGCGACCAAGGTCACGAGCACAGAACCATGGCTGGTTCTCCAGCAGCAGGACATGCATTTGCAGGTTTTGGCGGGTGAAGACGGTAGGCTCATACATGGCACACCTCCGGCTTGGAGGGTGTTTGAGAAGTGGTGCGGGTACTGCGAATGACCTTCGCAGATGATGCAAAGTATCCAGGCATTTCCGTTACCTCTGGTTGCTTTCTTAGGGCGTGCGTTATGGGTGTCGGGAGCTAAGAAACCCACCAGAGACGGGCCGGACATATTCCCCTTTCGGGTCTTGTATTCGCCCACTCCCGACATAACGGGGATTTTTCACAGGCGTAGAGAAACCGCTGGCGAAAAAAAGCCGCATGGCTGTCGGGTGCGGAGGACCGCTCTGGTTTTTAGAGTTTCTTAGGCTCGACACTGAGGTTAGGTGGATCCGGCATAGTCGTCAACCGGCGACTTTTCCTACTGCATGGGGGTAAAACGAACTCTGGACAACGGCGCTCAGTCATTTATGCTGTATTTATATCCAGTGCTTTTGTGCCGATAGTCTTTCCTGTTCCCCAATCCCTGTCGACATGACTCGTCTTACGGATACCGGGAAATTTCATTTACTTTGAAATTTACAGGGATAGAATGGTGACCATTCGTCACAGATTTGACCCAGAGGAATTTCGGGCTCATGAATATTTTTGAAACAGCATCTTTTGAATCCTTGGGCGAAACGACCTCAAGCTCCCATGAACCTAATACTCATCCTGTGACTGATCTGGCACTGCTGCACAAGCTGCTGGAAATCTACGATCAAGGGCAGCTTGCCGAAATTCTTAACGACGTCAGCCCCACGCATTGGTGCCGTGAAACGATAAATCGTTGGGTAAAAGGCAAGGCCTCGCCAAAGCTCTCTCATATTGAGTTCACTCGTCTGGAAGAGCTGTTACCCAAGCGCTTGAACCACAAACCTTCCTTTACTTTCATCGACCTTTTCGCTGGTATCGGAGGTATCAGAAAAGGGTTCGAAGCGATCGGTGGCGAATGTCTGTTCACGTCCGAATGGAACAAGTACGCGGTCAAAACCTACAAGGCCAACCACTTCTGTGATCCGGGTCGGCATCGCTTCAATCTTGATATCCGTTCTGTCACGCTTTCTGACAAGTCCGAAATCAGTGATGAGGAAGCCTATAAGAATATTGATCGCGAAATCCCTGATCACGATGTCCTGCTAGCAGGTTTTCCATGCCAACCGTTTTCGCTTGCAGGTGTTTCCAAGAAGAATTCCCTAGGACGCAAGCACGGTTTTGAATGTGAGACCCAAGGCACTCTGTTTTTCGATGTGGCGCGGATTATTGCCGCCAAGCGCCCTGCCGCATTTTTGCTTGAAAACGTAAAAAACCTGAAGAGCCATGACAAGGGCAATACCTTCCGAATCATCTGCGAAGCGCTGGATGAACTGGGTTACGAGGTTGCAGATGTGAATGCTCCGAAGGGTTCAGACCCGAAGGTCATCGATGCCAAGCATTTTGTGCCCCAACATCGTGAGCGAATCGTTCTTGTAGGTTTCCGTCGTGATCTCAACGTTCACCAAGGATTCACACTGCGTGATATCAGCAAGCACATACCGGAGCAGCGACCTAGCTTCGGTGATCTGCTCGATAAAGAAGTGGACGAAAAATACATTCTTACGCCGAAGCTTTGGGATTACCTCTATCGGTATGCCCAGAAGCACCGTGAAAAGGGTAATGGCTTTGGTTTTGGTCTGACGCGGCCTAACGATGTGGCTCGTACGCTTTCGGCCAGATATCACAAGGACGGTTCGGAAATCTTGGTTGATCGTGGGTTTGTGGATAACTTGGATTTCAATAGCGAGCTAAATCAACTCAATCGTCCGCGTCGATTGACTCCACATGAGTGCTCGCGACTGATGGGATTCGACAAACCGGGAGAAAGCAAATTTGTGATTCCTGTCTCCGATACCCAGGCTTATCGTCAGTTTGGTAACTCAGTGGCTGTGCCTGTTTTTGAAGCTGTGGCTCGGTTGATGAAAGATCGCATTCTGGCTGCAAAGGAAAAAGCTGCTGACCAGGAGCGTCCACAATTGGAATTTTCCCTTCCTGAATGATGAGTCGCTGTAGTGGTCAACTAATCCCGGACACAACGTTAAGTTTTTCCTCGGCCTGCGCTGGGGCCAACCCATCGTTGAATTGATGAGGCCGAATCCAGTTGTAGCGATGCATCAAAAAATGGCTGATATCGCGCTGTGCTTCCTGCGCAGTTCGATAGCCCACGGTCGGTATCCATTCCGTTTTCAAGCTGCGAAATACGCGCTCCATCGGTGCGTTATCCCAGCAGTTTCCTCGTCGACTCATGCTCTGGCGCATGCGGTATCGCCACAACCGCTGGCGAAAGAGTCGGCTTGCATATTGCGATCCCTGGTCCGAGTGGAATAGCAGATCCGAAGGCCTGCCACGCTGCTCGTAAGCCATATCCAGCGCTTTGATTACCAGTTCAGCGTCTGGCTTTTCCGACAGCGCCCAGCCCACGATCCGACGCTTACAAAGATCCAGGACGACAGCCAAGTAATGCCACTTTCCTTGCGCCCAAATGTAGGTGATAT
>NZ_CBFHAZ010000066.1:0-36909 GCF_965653655.1 Pseudomonas onubensis
CGCGAATGCGGTGGGTCAGTGACAGATGAATTGACTGACCCACCGCTTTCGCGAGCAAGCCCGCTCCCACATTTTGACTGCGTTGCATCAGGTAGACAGGCTTTTGCCTTGCACTTGATCTGGCTCTTGCTTCAACCGCTCAGGTCGGCTTTCAGGCCGCCGTGCTCTGCTTTTGATTGTGATCTGAGACGCCCCGTTAACCACGATGGCCGAACGCAGGCTTGAATCCGTGGGTAACCCGGCAGGACGCCGGGTTACCCACGGATTCAAGCCTTCGTTCTGGCACACCGAGCCTAAGCGAGGTGCCGAGTGGTGGGGCGAAGACCTTTTGGTTACTTTTGGCTGGGCCGGCATTCCGGTCTTTCCAAAAGTGACCCGCTGTAAGAGCGGAACCAATAGAAGCCATCACCGCAGCAACGGATATGTACTCCGACAAACCGCCACAGCAGGCAAGCCAGCTCCCACAGTGGGCCTTCATTAAATAGCCAAGCGTCGGTTACTTAAGGCTCGCCTCAACCTTCTGCGCCACCTCCGGCGTCAACCACGCCTTCCACACGTCAGGATGTTCCTTGAGGAACACCTGCGCCACTTCACGCGGCGCCGTGTGATTTTCGCTCATGGCCGCCAAGGCTTTATTCAACGGCTCAATCGGAAACTGCACCTTGGTAAAAAACTCGGCAATCTGCGGCTGCGCCTGCTGGAACGGTGTCGACACACCAATGCTCAGCTTGGACGCCAACGAGCGGGTCGGCCGTGGGTTGGGGTTGTCTGCATCGGTCAGGGTCTTCCAGGCATCGGCGTCAAACGGCGGCTCTTCCAGCTGGATCAGTTTGTAACGGCCCATCAAGGGCGTTGGCGACCAGTAGTAGAACAGCACCGGTTTGCCACGACGGATCGACGACGCAATCTCGGCATCCAGCGCCGCACCCGAGCCGCTGCGAAAGTTCACATAGCTGTCGCTCAGGCCATAGGCCTTGAGCTTCTGGGCGTTGACGACTTCCGAGGTCCAGCCGATCGGGCTGTTGAGAAAACGCCCTTTGCCGGGCGACTCAGGGTCTTTGAACACGTCCTTGTAGCGCGCCAGGTCCTGCACGGTCTTGAGGTCCGGCGCCAGCGGCTTGAGGCCTTTGGCCGGGTCGCCCTTGACCACGTATTCCGGCACCCACCAACCCTCGGTAGCGCCTTTGACCGTATCACCCAGGCCGATAACCTTGCCTTCGGCTTCGGCCTTGATCCACACGGGGCTGCGGCCGGCCCACTCTTCGCCAATCACCTGGATGTCATTCTTCGCCAGGGCGGTTTCCAGGGTGATGGTGGTACCGGGCAAGGTGTCGGTGGGCAGGTCATAGCCCTTTTCGACGATATAGCGCAGCACTTCGGTAATCAGGCTGCCGCTTTCCCAGTTCAGGTCGGCAAAGTGCACCGGCGTTTGCGCAGCCGATACCGGCAACGACAGACTCACCGTCGTCAGCGCCGCAGCCAGCAGCGTTCTCAATCCTTTCATGCCTTTGCACCTCGCATTTTCACAACCATAGCGGGCGGCTTTGCTGCGGATGCGCGAAGCCTCTGAATAGTTAAGTCAACTCAACTGTAGTAGAGGTTCCGGAGGAGCAAGAATACACCTGGTGTTTAGCAGTTACTCACTGGCCTTGAACGTCACCAGTTCACCCTTGCGCCATTTGGCGGCCTTGCCGGTCACGGCCTTGAGGGTTTTGGTCAAGCCTTCCTGCAGTTGTTCATGGGCGGCGAACACCAGCATCACACTGTGGCCTTCCTTGAACACGATGCCCTGGCCTTCGGCCGACGAAACAAAGGCGTAATCGCCCAAGCCATACACCGTCAACTTGATGTCGCGAAACTTCAATTCGAACTTGCCACCTTCGCGGCTCGGCAATACGGCGGCACGAAAATGATCACCCACCTTGAGTTCCAGGCGCGGTTTATCGTCCACGACCAACGCCGACTCGGTATCGATCTCGGCGATGTAAATGCCTTCCGGCGTCTGTTCAGTGATGTAAACGAAACGGGATTGAAACTGCTTGACCAACTTTGCGCGCAAATCACCCAGCACGAATAAAGCGTGCATATCCAGATTACTGACTGCCAAGGAAACGCCCCCACATCAAAAAAGGCACTGACCGCCAGAGCGGGCAGCACAAAAAAACGGCCGTTACGGCTCGATCACTTATTGGTAAAAAACTGAAGAAACCTGCCGCTACGCCATAAGACTAGTACAGACATGCACGATGGGCCTTATGCAAGGTCATCCGGCAACACAGCAAATCACAGGTTCAGCAGCCCGAGAACACGGGCCGACCAGCTTCAGAGAATAACCCAGTAAAAAACGCAGTTTCCGACAGCCTACACATTACATAACACCCGTAATGGAACCAGGCACGAACCGCCAGCGACAATACTAAAACAGCAACCCGGTTCAAAACCACCGGAAACGCTGCTGGTAAGTCCACAAGATCGATCGACAGGAGCTGAGCATGCAACCACGTCAACACGCCGTTATGTCATCCCGCACTCGTTCATCATGTCCAGACGAGCGCCAATACTACTGCTTAGATAACCCTAACGGGTACTCCAATTACGTTCTTTACCAAGTGGTACCGGCCGGGCGCAATTTCTTTCATATCCTGGAAGTGACCAGCGGCAGGATCAAAGGTTTTCGCAGCACGCATTCCAAGGCGTGCGAATTGGCCAAACAACTTGAAGCCAACCTGCAGGCGGTTCACGGTGCAATCGTTTCGTCACCCGGCTGACTTTACTGCGCCGCCGCCCTTCAACTGCTGCCATACTGACCCGTCCATTGAAGTTTGCCCCTTGCGGGTCAGGTTTCATCAGTGCAGGTACCTTGATGCAGTTCACTTGAAGGGAAGGCTATACGTGACGGAATTTGATATTGGCGAATTTTTCATCCATGGCGATGCGCGGGAGGTAGACGGTGAGTTTCAAGCGGTGATCATCATGCGGGCCAAGCCCCCGCTGACCACAGTCACCACGCATCAGGTCGAAAAAGATCGCTGGTTCAAAACCGTCGACGCAGCAGCCGTGGCCGGTAAAGAGGCTGCCAAGGCACTGAAATCCGCAGTGGATTCAGGTGCACTTAATTCCTGAGCTTTCCAAATCCTGAACTCTGCCGCGTCCGTGGCCTCACATGCACAACATCCCCTACCACGCATGGAGAACCCACCATGGACGCGCCAATCCCAACGCTTGAAACCCTGTTTGAACAACTCGGCCTGGACTCGGCACCCGAAGCCATCGACGCGTTTATCGTCGCGCATCCTCTGGCTGAAGACGTGAAGCTGATCGACGCACCGTTCTGGTCGCCACAACAAGCGGCGTTTCTCAAGGAAGAACTGCGCGACGACGCCGAATGGGCCATTGCGGTGGATGAGCTGAACCAGCGCCTGCACCAACCTCAATAACACGCCTCAATGCAGGCTGTCTGACTGTTCCAGGCACATCAGCGCCTGCCAGGCAGCCCTGCACTCCTCAGCTTCACTGCGACTGGCGAACGCCGTGCCGCGTTGTTCGCCATTGAGCAACACAACCCAGCAGGCCTTCTGGCCCAGCGCACGCAGGGTTTCGGGAACACCACTGCCGATCATCACGGCGACATCGACCTTGTTTTGCATGGAGCTTCTCCGGCACATTTAGTTAGCTACCTAACAATGTTGGCCATGCTACGGTTTTATTCCAGTTGGAAAAAGCTATCCACGGAATAGCTCCATTGCATAAACAGTAACAATCCTAGTGCGCAGCCTTGGCCCCTTCCGGTTTGTAACCCAGGCGCAAGCCACCCCAATGCCGCCCTTTGACCATGATCGGCACCGACAAGTCGTGCATTAACTCGCCGGTGTCGCGGGTATAAGTCTGCAACAGCACCGCTTGTTGATGGCTGCCACAACGAATGCCGGTACGGTCGTCGAACTTGCGTTTGGTGCGGTTCTGCACGGCATCAACCTGCGCATCTCCGGTAAGAGCGTGGGAGAACGCCTTGTTATGCGTGGGCACATAGCCTTGCGGTGTGCAGGCAATCGCGAATACCAGCCCCTCATGGCGCGGCAACAACGCCTCTTGGATCGCCGGCAGCACTTGGTCGGTGTAGCCATCAAAACGCGTGTGGTATTTGCTCGGCTGGGTGTTAGGGATCGGTATGTAGCTGCGGTCGAACAAGTCTTCCAGGCTGATGCGGTTTTGCAGGATGTCAGCCTCGAACTGCTCGCCCATGCGGCTCGCGCCTTCGCGGGCCAGGTCGTAGATGCGCTGGTGGTAGTCATCCAGCCCGACTTCGGCCAGGCGCTCGCTGATGGTTTCAGCCTGCCCTTCCATCTGCACAGCGACTTCGGCCAATTGCCGCGTTTGCTGGTCGCTCACCGACAAGTCGCTGCGCATCTGCTCCACGGCATGGAACAGGCTGTCGAGTTGCGTACGGTTGGTGTCGGTGCCTTGGGCGATTTCGTTGACCTGCCCTTCTACGTCCGCTGCCAGGCTGGCGATATTTTCCAATTGTTCACCCGCCTGCTCCACCTGCTCGACGCCGATGTGCAGGTCGGCCGACAGTTGGCGAATCTGTTCTACCACCTGGGCGGTGCGCTGCTGAATATCGGCGACCATCACGCCGACCTCATCGGTCGCCGTGGCCGTGCGCCCGGCCAGGCCACGTACTTCATCGGCCACCACCGCAAAGCCGCGCCCGTGCTCACCGGCGCGCGCCGCTTCAATGGCGGCGTTCAGCGCGAGCAAGTTGGTCTGGCTGGCTATGGACTGGATCACCAGGGTCACGCGCTGGATCTCTTCACTGCGCTGGCTCAACGCTTCGATCAACTCTCGACTGGCATTGGCGCGCAGGCGCAGCTGGTGCATGCGGGTGATCGACTGGGCCAACACTTCGCGCCCTTCAGTGCTGCGCTGGTGCGCCTGGCTGGCCGCGCCCAATGCCTGTCGGCTGAGCTGGGAGGTGACTTGCTCAGTGCCGATCATCACTTCGGCGCTGCTGACAATTTGCTGGGCGGCGCTTAATTGCGATTGCACGCGCGCTGCCAGTTGCTTGACCGAATAGGCCACGCCGGCAGCGGACAGTGCGTTGTGACTGGTGGTGTAGGAAAGATCGCGCGTCAGCGCACCCATCGTATCAATCGCCAAAGACGGCGCGACACGCGGCACTCGGGCTTTGAGCGCAGGCAGCCAGATCACCAGCAAAGCCAGTGGCAGGCACAGGTACAGCGGCAAGCCGGCAAACACCAGGCCCAGCAGGACCAGCACCAGCGCGGTGCTCTGCATAAGCGGCGTCAGCCAGCCGGGCAGCACGCGCACCACCGTTTGCGGTGGCGCTGCTGCGCCCATCAGAGATCCGTCTCCAGCCATCGTCGTCACCCCACTGTTTGTCGTTATTGTTGCTGCATTAAACGCCACTATGGGGCCATTATCCATGGGCCTTTGGTGGGGGTCTTTGCAGCAGATCAATAGACAGGGGCGTAACCGGTATTCTTTCGGGCACCACAGATGCGATGCCCGACTTCAGCGCATCAAGCCTGGCGCTGGTGCTTGTCGATCTGTTCGTGGCGCTCTTGCGCTTCGATGCAGTACTTGGTGGTCGGGCTGATCAGCAGGCGCTTGAGGCCGATAGGCTCGCCGCTGTCATCGCACCAGCCAAAAGAGTCTTCCTTGATGCGTTCCAGGGCACGCTCAAGCTGCGGCAGCATGCGCTGGTCGCGATCGATGGCGTTTACCAGCCAGGTGCGCTCTTCTTCCACAGAGGCAGCGTCAGCCGGGTCAGCCGGGGTGTCCAGGCTTTCGATGGCGATGCGGTTCTGCTCGATGCGCTCGTGGTGTTCCACTTTCATGTCTTGCAGCAACTGCTCGAAAAAAGCGTGCTGTTCGGCATTCATGTAGTCATCCGCCGGCATGGCCAGCAACTTTTCCTTTGTCATTGATTTCTCTATAAAAAATACGTGCATTAAGGCGAATAAGGGAGCGTTCCGGCAGACCTTCGCAGGCCTCGGAAAGGCGCCGTCCATTTCAAGCGCCACCCGGCACTCAATTTACGAGGGGCGGCAGTCTAAGGCCGGTTTGAGGCGTCAGCAACTGAAAAGACAGGCATTTTTTCCCAATTAACCCCCAAAGGCACCAGGACGGGCTTGGCGAACGGTCATCGGAGTGCGTTTATAGCAAGAAATTCAGTGCTGTGGAGCTATATAGAAGACAAACGGTTAGAACTGATGCGTACAGATCCAAATGTGGGAGCGGGCTTGCTGGCGAATGCTGAGTGTCAGGCAGTACACCTGCCACTGATACACCGCCTTCGCGAGCAAGCCCGCTCCCACATTTTGCTTCTCTGCCAGCTGCAAATCCGCTTCAGCGCTTGAGCTTGCGCTTGTTGCGGTACTGGTCGATCACCACCGCAATCACAATGATCAGGCCCTTGATGATGTCCTGGATATACGCATCCACCCCCACAAAGGTGAACCCGCTGGCCATTACGCCGAGGATCAGCGCGCCGATCACGGTGCCGGTGATGCGCCCTACTCCGCCCGCCAGGCTGGTGCCGCCGATCACAGCCGCCGCAATCGCATCCAGCTCATACGACATGCCCATGCCAGCCTGGCCGGTGGCGGCACGTGCCGAGGCCACCACACCGGCCAGGCCCGCAAGCAAGCCTGCGATGCTGTAGACGATGATCAGGTGGCGCTTGACGTTGATCCCCGAGGTGCGCGCCGCCTGCATGTTGCCGCCGATGGCGTAGGTGTACTTGCCGTACTTGGTGTAGCGCAGGGCGATATGGAAGATCACCGCCACCACCAGGAAGATGATCACCGGCATCGCACCATGACCGATGGCCGTGTACGAATCCGAGAGCATGCTCACCGGCTGGCCTTCGGTGTAGTAGCGCGCCAGGCCACGGGCCGAGACCATCATGCCCAGGGTCGCAATAAACGGCGGGATGCCGGTCACCGCGATGATACTGCCGTTGATTGCCCCCGCCAGCAGCCCCACACCCAGGCCCATCGCCACCGGAATCCACACCGGCAAGTCAGTCAGACTGGGAAACACTGCCCGGGAAAAGTCCGAGGTTTGCGCCAAACTGGCGGCGATCATTGCCGATAACGCCAGCACCGAGCCAGAAGACAAATCGATACCGGTGGTGATGATCACCTGGGTCACGCCAATCGCCAGCAGGCCGATAATCGACACTTGCAGAATCATCAGCACCAGGCGCTGAGAGTTCATCAAAAAGCTCTGGTCGCGCACGATCCAGCCGAACACCTCAAACACCAGGCCGATGCCGATCAACACCAGGAAGATGCTCAGCTCGGTGGGTAAGCGCCGACGGTGCTTGACCGGTGCCGTGGCAGGCTTGTTGTCTGTTATTGCGTTCATAGCCAATCACCTTCTTATTCTGTGCGGTTCGTCAGTGGACTACGGTCATACCGGAAGCCAGCTGCATGACTTTTTCCTGGGTCGCATCGGCGCGGTCCAGGGTGCCCATCAGTTCGCCTTCGTGCATCACCATCACCCGGTCGCTCATGCCCAGCACTTCCGGCAGCTCGGAGGAAATCATGATCACCGCCATGCCTTCGCTGGCGAGGAACGAAATCAAGCGATAGATCTCGGCCTTGGCGCCCACATCGATGCCACGGGTCGGCTCATCGAGGATCAGCAGGCGTGGGTTGGTCATCAGCCAGCGTGCCAACAGGGCTTTTTGCTGGTTGCCGCCGGACAGCGTATCGATGCATTGCTCCAGGGACGGGGTTTTCACCCGCAGCTTCTTGCACATGTCTTCGCACAGCGCGCGCAGGGCTTTTTGCTGGATAAAGCCGTTACCCGAGTAATGCGGCAACACGGCCATCTCCATGTTCTCCAGCACCGACAGGCACGGGAACAGGCCACTGAGCTTGCGGTCCTCGGTCAACAGCGCAAAGCCCTTCTCGATGGCCATGTGCGGGTCGGTGATGCGCACCGGTTTGCCGTCGAGGGTGATCTGGCCGCCGGAGCTTGGAGTGATACCAAAAATGGTCTCTGCCACGTTGGTACGACCCGAGCCCATCAGCCCGGCGATGCCGAGAATTTCACCGGCATGCAGGTCGAACGACACGTCCTTGAACACGCCGTCCAGGCTCAAGTTGCGCACCGACAAGAGTAAATCGCCGATGGGCGTCTCACGCACCGGGAACAACTGGCTTAGTTCGCGGCCGACCATCATCGAGATCAGGCTGTCGCTGTTCATGCTGTCGGCGCGCTGCAGGCCGATGTACTGGCCATCACGAAACACCGCCACTTCATCGGCGATGGCAAACACTTCGTTCATTTTGTGCGTGATGTAGACGATGCCTTTGCCCTGCGACTTGAGGTCGGCAATGATCGAAAACAGGTGGGCCACTTCCTTCTCGGTAATGGCTGAAGTCGGTTCATCCATGATCAGGATGTCGGAGTCGTAGGACACCGCCTTGGCAATCTCGACCATCTGCCGCTCGGCGATGCTGAGGTTGCCGACCTGTTCTTCCGGGTCCAGGTTGATGCGCAAACGGGCCAGTAACTCGGCGGTGCAACGGTGCATCTCGCGGTGGTTGACCATGTGCAGGCTATTGAGCTGCTCGCGGCCGATCCAGATGTTCTCGGCGATGCTCATGTGTGGCATCAGGTTGAGTTCCTGGTGGATCATCGCGATCCCGGCCTTCTGCGCCGCCAGCGGTGTTTCAAACACGATTGGCTTGCCGCGCAGGCGGATTTCCCCGGCGTCGGGCTGGTAGATGCCGGCGATGATTTTCATCAACGTCGACTTGCCCGCACCGTTCTCGCCCATCAGCGCCAGCACCGAGCCGGGGCGCACGCGCAGTTGCACATCGGCCAGGGCCACAACGCCGGGAAAGCCTTTGCTGATGTTGACGATTTCCAGCAGGTAGGGTTCTTCCAGCAGCGCGGGCTGGAGACCGGGAGGCTGCGAGACAGTGGCTTGAGCGAGCATAAAAAAGTACCTCGACTGCAGGGCGACCGTGGCCGCCCTGCCGGCTTATTGTTGTTGTGTGCGGGCTACTTGAAGTCTTTGACGTTGTCCGGCGTGATCAGCTGGAACGGGATCACCACGTTCTGCTCGATGGGCTCGTTTTTAGCCATCTTGCGCGCAGTCTCCACCGACTTGTCGGCCTGGCCCTTGGCATCCTGGAAGGCCGACACGGTCATGTCGCCCTTGGTGATCGCATTGAGGCCGTCCGGCGTGCCGTCGACGCCGGCGATCAGCACGCCTTTTTTGCCCGCCGACTTCAGCGCCATGGATGCACCAATGGCCATCTCGTCATTGTTGGCCAGTACCGCGTCAAAATCGCGGCCCTGGGTCAGCCAGTCGTTAACCAGGGTCATGCCCTTGTCACGCAACCAGATGCCGGTCTGTTCCTGCTCGATCTTGATGCCCGGGTACTTGGTCAACACTTCCTTCACGCCCTTGGTGCGGTTGGTGGTGGAGTTGTTCGCCAGGTCGCCCAGCAGAATCACAATGTTGCCCTTGCCGCCGAGTTTTTCGGCGATGTATTGCATCTGCAGTTTGCCGGCTTCGACGTCATCGGAGACCACCGCTGCCACGCCCGGGGCCAGGGTTGGGCTATCCGGGCGGCGGTTGACGAACACCAGCGGGATTTTCGCCGCGGTGGCGGCCTTGATGATGTTGGCGGTCGATGCGGTGTCCACCGGGTTGACGATAATCGCGTCGACCTTCTGGCTGATGAAGTTCTCGACCTGGCTCAGTTGTTTCACCACGTCGGCGCGGGCGTCTTCAAACTGCAACTGCACACCATCGCCCTTGGGATAGGACTTGGCTTGCTTGTCCATGTCTTCACGCAGGTAGGTCAGGAAGGTGTCATCGAAGGCGGACATGGTCACGCCAATCTTGAGGTCGGCGGCTGAGGCAAAACCACTGGCCAGCAACATCGACAGGGCCAGCGCGGTAAAACGGATCGGGGTCTTCATGAACGGTCTGTCTCCACTTTCTTGTTGGTTTTTTGGACGTTGCGTTTATCAGCGTTCGGCGGGCAGTCGAACCACCGGTGCCCCCGGGATGCAGCAGACCAGCGCGCCGTGGTTTTCGACACACAGCACATTAAGGAAGGAGAAGTAGAACGGCCGGGCGCGGGGCAGACCGCGTGGCGCTGAGGCAGGGCGTAAAACTCGCAGTACAGCGTTGAAGATTTTCATCTGACGGTACCTGGTTGTTTTTGATCTTGTTTTTGTTGAGCCGTGCGAATCGAGTCCGAACGTACTTTATGCAACCTGGAAAAGACTTTATTGGAAAATAATTTCCATATCAACATGTTTTAGAATTTTATTCTATTTTTGTCGAAACCACCTGCTGGCGCTCGGCGCTGAGGCGTGCGGCGTCCAATATACGGGTGGTTTCCAGCGCATCATAGGCACTTACCGGCAGCGCCCCCTGCCCTTGCACGGCCAGTTGTAACTGGCGATAGAACTGCGTCCAGCAGCCCTTCTCGGACGGCACTCGTTCGCGCTCCTCGCCTTGCTCGAACCAACCCCAGCGTCGATGCTCCTCGGCGCCCCAGCGCTCGCCTTCGGTTTTCGGTGACTTGCCGGCCATCAGTGCGTCTTCCTGGCCGTCCAGCCCATCGACGGTGTAACACCCCAGCGTGCCACTGACGCGAAAACGCGGCGCCTGGCTGTTTTGCAGGGCGCTGCCCCACAGGTGCGAAATCACGCCATTGGCGTGAGTGAGGGACACAAAGAAGCCGTGATCGAGGGTTGGGTGTTGCGGCGTGAACTGCAATTGCGCAAA
This sequence comes from Pseudomonas onubensis, assembly GCF_965653655.1. NCBI lineage: Bacteria > Pseudomonadati > Pseudomonadota > Gammaproteobacteria > Pseudomonadales > Pseudomonadaceae > Pseudomonas > Pseudomonas onubensis. The sequence continues at coordinate 10,790 of NZ_CBFHAZ010000066.1, forward strand.
CACCCGGTCCACTGGGCCGAACAACTGCAGCGCCTGGTCTACCAAGTGGCTGCCCAGGTCACGCAACCAGCCGCCGCCGCTGGGATTACCGACTGCCTGCGGGCTGTAGCGCTCGACACGCGATTCAAAGCGCGTGATCTCACCCAGGGCACCGGCGTCGATCAGCTTGCGCAGGGTCAGGTAATCCGAATCCCAGCGCCGGTTCTGATAGACGCTGAGCAGTGAGCCCTGGCGTTCGGCGGCGGTGATCAGCGCCTGCGCCTGTTCGGCGTTACTGGCGAAGGGTTTGTCGCTGACCACCGCCACGCCGTGCTCGATGGCTTCCAGCACCAGCGCCGGGCGGCCTTTGAGGGTGGTGGAGATCACCAGCGCATCCACGCCGGCCTCGACGATCTGGCCGATGCTGTCAAAAGCTTTTACGCCGGGAAGGTCGGTGTTCAACTGTTGGCGGCGCTCGGGCGAACGAGTCACCACGCCAACAAAAGTCGCACCGGGCAAGGTTGCAATCAGCGGCGCATGAAAAAAGCGCCCTCCGTGGCCGTAGCCGACTAGTCCGATTCGCATAGTTCACTCCTTAATATGAAGTGCAAACCCAATCAAAAATGTGGGAGCGGGCTTGCTCGCGAATGCGGTGTATCAGTTAAAGCACTTATATCTGACATACCGCATTCGCGAGCAAGCCCGCTCCCACTCTGACTGCATTCCACCTGGCAGATTGTGATTAGCCGTAAAAGTGCGGACGCTCCGGCAAGCTCACCTTCACGATCTGCTCACTGTTCTGCGCCTCGATGCACGCATCCGCCGCCACCGCCGCTGCAAAACCGTCCCAGGCCGAAGGCCCGCCGACCTGGCCTGCACGCACGCTGTCGATAAATGCCTGCAATTCCACGTCGTAAGCGCCGATAAAGCGGTCCTTCCAGTCCATCAAGATGGCATTCGACAGCTTCGCGCCACTGCGCATTTGCACCTGCGAAGGCTCCGGCAGTTTGGCGATGCCGGTCTCCCCCACCACTTCACACTGGATGTCGTAGCCGTACTGGCAGTTGACGAACACTTCCACGTCGATGCGCGTGCCCTTGGCGGTTTCCAACAGCACGATCTGCGGGTCGCGCAGGTGGGCCAGGGCTTTGCTCGATTTGCGCGGGAACACCACTTGCACCGACACATAGTCGTCATTGAGCAGCCAACGCAACACATCCAGCTCGTGGATCAAGGTGTCAGTGATCGCCATATCCGTCTTGTAGTTCTCGCCCACCGTCGGGTTGCGGTGCGCGCAATGCAGCATCAGCGGCTCGCCGATCTGGCCGCTGTCGATCACGGCTTTGAGGGCGCGATAACCTTCGTCATACGGGCGCATAAAGCCCACTTGCACCAGGCGCTTGCCGTAGGCCACTTCGGCGTCGACAATCTTGCGGCAGCCTTGCGCCGTCACCGCCAGCGGTTTTTCGCAGAACACCGGCTTGCCGGCGGCGATGGCGGCCAGCACGAACTCTTCGTGGCTCGGCCCCCAGGACGTGACGAGAATGGCTTCAACCTGTGGCGAGTTGATCAGCGCATGGCCATCGGCGTAGACCTCGGCGGCAAGCTTCAAATCAGCGACGACCTTGGCGGCTTGCTCAAGGTTGATGTCAGTTACCGCCACCACCTGGCTATTGAGCAAGGTCTGGCTGCAACGACGGATATGGTCACGGCCGATAGCGCCGGTGCCAATCACTCCAAGCTTTAACGACATACACAACTCCTCTTGTTATTAGTACTGCCGGGCCTTGGCCAGCTGTTCATTGAGTTTTTTCGCGGCGGCATTCGTGCGCTCACTGGTGGACACTTGCGCCACGCCCACCCGCCACCACGACAGGTAGCCGTGGACCATGGTTTTGGGCAGTACCTTGATATCAATCAGCGTGGACACCGTTTGCGTGCGCGCATCGGCCAGCGCGGCCTGAAGCTGTTCCACGCTGCTGACCTTGTAGGTCTTGCAGCCATAGGCCGCCGCGCTCATGGCGAAATCCACCGGCACCAGGCCGCCGTCGAGCTTGCCGCTTTCGGGGTTACGAAAGCGGAACTCGGTGCCGAAACTGTCCATGCCGTTGCCGATCTGCAGGTTGTTGATGCAGCCGAAAGCCATGTTGTCGAGCAAGACCACGTTGATCTTGCGCCGCTCCTGGATCGAGGTGGCCAGCTCCGAGTGCAGCATCATGTAGGAGCCGTCGCCGACCAGCGCATACACCTCCTTGCTCGGCTCGGCCAGCTTCACACCGAGGGCGGCGTTGATCTCGTAGCCCATGCATGAATAGCCGTATTCGACGTGGTAGGTGTTGACGCCCATGCTGCGCCAGGCGCGCTGCAAATCGCCGGGCAAGCTGCCGGCGGCGGCGACGATGATTGCGTCGTCGGCCAGGGTGTCGTTCAACACGCCAAGCACACGGCTCTGGGTCAGGCACGAACCGGTCAGCTCGATAAATTCGCGCAATACGGCGCGGTCCAGATGGTCATCCACCTCGGGCACAAAATCGTCGCCGTGGTATTCCACCTGGTGCACCCGATCCACTTCCGCGTCCAACTGCGCCTTGGCATCGCGGACCTGCTCGCCCCAGCCGGCACGGTAGTCGCCCATGGCATCGGCCAACGCTTCGAGGGCAACCTGCGCATCGGCCAGCACTTGCACGCCGTCGAGTTTCAACGCATCGCACGGGCTGATATTGAGGTTGAGAAATTTCACCTCGGCATGCTTGAACAGCGACTTGGACGAGGTGGTGAAGTCGGTATAACGCGTGCCGATGCCGATGATCAGGTCCGCCTCGGGCGCCAACAGGTTCGCCGCCAGACAGCCGGTTTCACCGATGCCGCCCAGGTTCAGCGGGTGGCTGGACACCACCGCACTCTTGCCCGCCTGGGTTTCGGCGAAAGGAATATCAAAACGTTCGGCAAACGCTTGCAGCGCGGCATTTGCGCCGGAGTACTTCACGCCGCCGCCGCAGATAATCAGCGGCTTGCGCTTGCCCCGGAAGGCCGCCAGCGCATCGCTGATCATCGCCGCAGTCGCCGGCCGACGTTCGATACGGTGCACGCGTTTTTGCAGGAAGTAATCCGGGTAGTCCCAGGCTTCGGCCTGCACATCCTGCGGCAGCGCCAGGGTCACGGCGCCAGTTTCCGCCGGATCTGTGAGCACGCGCATGGCATGGATCGCCGCCGTCATCAGTTGCTCAGGGCGGTTGATACGGTCCCAGTATTTGCTCACGGAACGGAAGGCATCGTTAGTGCTGATGCTCAGGTCGTGGAATTGCTCGATCTGCTGCAACACCGGGTCCGGCTGGCGGCTGGCGTACACATCACCGGGCAACAGCAGCAGCGGGATGCGGTTGGCCGTGGCGGTGGCCGCAGCGGTGAGCATATTCGCCGCGCCGGGGCCTACCGAGGCGGTGCATGCGTAGATCTTGCGACGCAAATGCTGCTTGGCGAAACCGATGGCAGCGTGGGCCATACCTTGCTCATTACGGCCCTGATGCACCACCAGATCGCCGCTGTCCTGCTCCAAAGCCTGGCCCAGGCCCAGCACATTGCCGTGCCCGAAAATCGTGAATACACCGGCGACAAACTTGCTCTGCACGCCATCGACTTCGATGTATTGGTTATCCAGGAACTTCACCAGGGCCTGGGCCATGGTCAGTCTTGTTGTGGTCATGTTCGCACCTTGTATAAATGCAGATCCATCGATCAACAGAGATCCAATGTGGGAGCGGGCTTGCTCGCGAATGCGGCGGGTCAGTAAATGAATCAGGTGACTGATAGACCGCATTCGCGAGCAAGTCGAATCGTCGCACCGCCGCTCCCACAGTTTGGCCGGCGTCAGGTTCGGGGGTTTTGCAGGTGGGCGATACTGGCCCCAATGGCCTGCTGGATATCCGCCAACCCGTGCACGCTTTCGGCAAACGGCTCAAACGACAGGTAACCGCCGTACCCGCTGCTGAGCAAGGTGTCGATCTGCGCGGCGTTGCCGAGGATATCGCCCTCGCCCACCAGCACGCGGTGGCCGTCACGAATCGAATTGAGCGGCGCTTCAGCGTCTTCTACGCCAGAAATATGCACCAGGCCCGTCAGTTGCGGGAAGAACTCCTGCTCGCTGGCCAGGTGGTGGTGAAAGGTGTCGTGTACCAGGCGGAACACATCCAGGCCGCCAATCGACTGGATTGCATCCACAGCAACGCGCTTGCGGCGCAGGGCACATTCTTCAAAGCCCAGCGGCTCGATGAACCCGAGGATGCCGTACTCGCGCAGGATCGGCGCCAGCTCGCTCAACGCCGTACGCAAACCGGCGGCACGCTGGGCTTCGTTGCGGGTGTCGCCGCGTTCATTGAGCGGGCACATTACCAAGCCTTGCGCGCCGCATTCACGGGCGTAAGTGGCAAGTTTGATGGCCTGGGCGCGACGTTCGTCATTCCACACGTCAAACGGGTACAGCGCATTGATCGACAGCACCGTGATGCCCTGCACCGCGCACAATTCACGCACGCGGCTGGCCGGGGTGCCGTATTCGATTTCATGGCCTTTAAGGTCGTTGCGAATCTCGATGGCATCGCACTTGAGGGCCGCGGCCAACTGGATAAAGTCCGGCAGGGACAGGTTGGGGGCGACCATGCGGTTAAGGGCAAAACGTAGCGGCGACTTCATTGTTGTTCTCCGTCCAAAACCGTTTAGAGGTCCAGCAGCCAGCTGTGCTGCGGGTCGTTATGGAAATGCCAGGCGCGTTTTGGCCCGGCCATCACGTTGAGGTAATACGATTCATAGCCATACGGCACGCTGACCGGGTGATACCCCTTGGGCACCACCACCAGGTCGCTGTTTTCCACGGCCATGGCCTGGTCGATGCTGCGATCGTCGGTGTACACGCGCTGGAACACGAAGCCCTGCGGCGGGTTGATCTGGTGGTAGTAGGTTTCTTCCAGGAAGCTCTGGTGCGGCAGGTCGTCGGTGTCGTGCTTGTGCGGCGGGTAGCTCGACGAGTGCCCGGACGGCGTGCGTACTTCCACTACCAGCAGCGAATGGGCCGGCTCGCTGTCAGGCAGGATGTCGCACACGTAGCGGGTGTTGGCGCCTTTGCCGCGCACGCTGCGCTTGCACTGCTCGGGGCGAATCAGGCGTGGTTCAAAGCCAGGCGCACCGGGCGCGGCGCAGACGGCAATCTGCACGTCGCTCAAGGCGCTAATCTGCGCATCGGTGCCTGGCGGCAGGTACGCGGCGAAGGGCGATTTGTCTTCGAACACCGACTGGCGATCGCCAAGGTTCTGCCAGTTAAAGCCTTCGCCTTCTATATTGACGCGACCGCTGAGCAACACCAGGCACAGCTCTTGATCCCCGGCGGTGACCGGCAGGGTTTCGCCCAGGCTCAGTCGATAAGCGGAAAAACCCACGTACTCCAGGCGCCCTGCTTCCAGGGCCACCATGGTTTGCCCGCGTTTGCTGCTTTTGACCAACAAGCTCATCACTTAGTCCTCTCGTTGAGCAGCGCGCGCAAGGTGTCATAGCCTTTTTTGGCATAGATGTAGCTGGGCGCCACGGCCGGATCCTGCTCGGCTTCCACCACCAGCCAGCCCTTGTAGTGGGCAGCCAACAGCACATCGAGCAACTCGGCAAAATCGATGTCGCCATCGCCGGGCACAGTGAAAGTGCCGTTGACGATGCAGTCAGGGAAGCTCCACATCTGGTTGCGCGCCAGTTGCACTACCGGCTTGCGCACGTCCTTGAAATGCACGTGGCAGACACGGTCGATATGTTTGCGCAGGACCTCGATGGGTTCGCCGCCGCCCATGTAGCAATGGCCCGAATCGAACAGCAGGCCGACTTCAGGGCCCGTTCTTTTCATAAGCTGGTCAATGTCTTCCGGGGATTCGACGTAGGCGCCCATATGGTGGTGATACGCCAGGCGCACGCCTTGGGACAGGGTGAAACGCGCCAGCTCCGTGAGCTTGTCGGCGTAGTCCTGCCAGGCGTGCTCGCTGTGAAAACGCGGGCGTTCGATCAGGCGCACCTTCGAGCCCTGGATCGAGTCGGCGACTTCGCCGTACACCAGCACATTGGCGCCATTGAGCTTGAGCAACTGGACATGGCTGGCGATGGCTTCGATTTCTTCCGCTACCGAACGCCGCGCCAGGCGGCTGGAGTACCAGCCGGAGACCAGCGCCAGGTCATAAGGGCGCAACACATCACCAACGCCCTTGGCATCTTTGGGGAACTTGCCGTTGAGTTCAAAACCTTCGTAGCCGATTTCCTTGCCTTCGCTGAGCGCTGTGCTCAGCGGCGTTTCACCGCCCAGCGCCGGCAGGTCGTCGTTGCTCCAGGAGATCGGGTTGATGCCAATTCGGATTGCGGGCATGGCTGCACCTTTTGTTTTTATCTGACTTAAGCCTGGTTAGATCTGCTCTATGTGGGAGCGGGCTTGCTCGCGAATGCGGTGGTTCAGTTATAAAAGTATTACCTGACAAACCGATTTCGCGAGCAAGCCCGCTCCCACATTTGACTGCGTTTAATTTCTGGAACTGCGCCAGGCATTGATGAGCTGTTCGAACGTGCCCTGCACCTGCTCAATCAACCCTTCATCATCAATCTCCCCCGCCATCCACGCACGGCTTGGCTCCTGGAAGATCGTACGGCCCACGGCAAACCCACGGCAGGTGGTGCTTTGGCTGGCTTGCTGAAAGCCATCGGCCAGAAACTGCGCCGACGCATTCAGGCCCAGCAGCACCACACCCCGGCAGTACGGGTCACGCGCGTGGATCAGTTCGTCGAGCTTTTTCCAGTCCTCGGCCGACTGCGCCTCGATCTTCCACCACGCAGGATATATACCCAGGTTGTACAAGCGCTTGAGGCTGCGGTAGAGCACATCGGGGTAGGTCGACGGGTGATCCTTGGGCGGCACGACTTCCAGCAGCAGTTCATGCCCGCTGACCAGGGACGCCTCATAGACCGCCTGGAGTTGCGCCTCTTGCTCCAGGCGCAGCATCGGCTCGTCGTCGGGGTGGAACTGCACCAGGCACTTGATGATTTGCTCCTGGGGCCAGGCAATCAAATTGCTGCCCACCGAGCGGCCGTGTTCAAACGCCAGTGGCCGTGAGTTCTGCACTTCAACCGGCCGCGCAATCCACCAGCCGCGGCCGCTGGCGGCATTCAGTGCATCCTGGCCGAAGCGCTGGTCGGCCAGCAGGCCCACATCGGCGTCGATGCCCTGCTGCGCCAGTTTGGTTTCCACACGCTCGATGGCCTGGATAAACAGCTGCTTGATGTCGCTGATACGGCTCAGGTCCTGGCCACCTTTTTGTGCCAGGTCCACCAGTTGCCAGCGATGGTCAAAGGCAAACACAAACAGCTGCTTCCAGGTTTTGCGCGGCACCGTGACGCGGTGCAGGCGTTGCAGGGTTACGTCCTGGTCCGGCCGGGTGATGGGCACCGGGCTGTTGAACAGGTAATCCAGTTCGGCCGGCGTCGGCATGGCGGGCGCGCAAGCATGGCGGGACACGACCAGACCGCCGCAAGCGTTGGCCAACTGGCTGCAGCGCTCATCGCTGGCGTCATTGATCCAGCCGCTGAGGAAGCCAGACATGAAGGCGTCACCGGCCCCCAGCACATTGAGCACTTCAACCCGCACGCCGGGGTAAATCGCGCCGTCTTCCAGGCGTGCCGGGATGGCGCCGTGAATCACCGTGCAACCTTGCGGGCCGAGCTTGACCACCAGGGTCGCCGGGGTCAGCTCACGCACGGTGCGCAACGCAGTCAGCAGGTCTTCACTGCCGCCCGCGATCAAGAACTCTTCTTCCGTGCCGACGATCAGGTCGAAACGCGGCAGGATGTTCTGCACATGCTGGCTGACGTTCTGGTCGGCGACAAACCGCGTTTCGCCATCCGCCTTGCCCGCCAGGCCCCACAGCACCGGGCGGTAGTCGATATCCAGCACACGCTTGACGTTGTGCTTGGCGGCGTAATCCAGCGCCTGGATGCTGGCCTTGTACACGCCATCGGTGGAGAAATGTGTGCCGGTGATCAGCAAGGCTTTGCTGGAGGCGATAAAGGCTTCGCTGATGTCTTCGGCGCGCAGGGCCATGTCGGCGCAGTTTTCGCGGTAGAACACCAGCGGGAAGGTTTCGCGGTCTTTAAGCCCCAGCAATACCAGGGCGGTGAGGCGTTCCGGGTCGACCTTGATACCGCTCACGTCACAGCCTTCACGGGCCAGGGATTCGAGCAGGAACCGGCCCATATGGTCATCGCCCACCCGGCTTAACATCGCCGACTTGAGGCCCAGCCGCGCCGTGCCGAAGGCGATGTTGGCGGAGGAACCGCCGAGGTACTTGGCAAAGCTGGACACGTCCTCAAGCCGCGCACCGACTTGCTGTGCATAGAGGTCGACGCCCAGGCGCCCGAGGCAAATCAGATCCAATTGACGCCCACTGGCAAAACGAGTCTGGCCCATGCTGGCTCCTGTTATTTTTATCAGCCTGCGTGGTGCCGCCGTGGTGACGGCACACGCTCTTGGTGCAAGCAGACTAGAACGTCCGGCGGCGGCAATCAATATTTATTCCATAATTATTTTTAGTGGAATATTTTTTCCAATAAGCCAGCATAATGGCATGCCAGCCGCCGTGCATCGTTTCAGCAGCCCACGGGCGCCGTGATGCCGAGGTATTTTTTTGCGCCTACCCTGTAGACTTGCGCCACCCATCAGCGCATCAGACGAACACGCCAGAAGGATTGCCCATGTCCCGCACCGATCCCGAGACCACCCTGGAAGATACGGTCGCCAGCCCTCCGATCAATGCCGAACGCCTGTTGCAGCTGATCACGGACGAATACGAAAGCCTGCCGCGCCAGCTCAAACGCATCGCCAGCTACATGAGCCAGCAGAGCGACCGCATCATGGTCGACCGCATCAGCGACATCGCGCGCGAATGCGAAGTGCACCCTTCGGCCATCGTGCGGTTTTCCCAGCGGTTTGGTTTCAGCGGGTTCAGCGAGATGCAGGCGCTGTTTCGCGAGGCCTACACCCACAAGACCACGCCCGTGCAGAACTACCAGCAGCGCATCCGCAGCATGATCGCCAACAAGTCGCAGAAAGCCAGCGGCGGCGACCTGGCGCGTGAGTGCGTGAACGCCACCCTCTCCGGCATCGAGCGCCTGGGGGTGGAGCTGGATGATGTGGCATTCGAGAAGGCCGTGGACCTGGTGGTCAATGCCGACAATATCTACGTAGTGGGCGTGCGCCGTTCGTTTGCCGTGGCCGATTACCTGGTCTACAACCTGCAGCACACCAATAAGCGCATCCACTTGATCTCGGGTTTGGGCGGCAGTTATCGCGAACAGATGCGCAGCGTGCGCGCCAACGACCTGGTGATTGCGATCAGCTTTACGCCCTACGGCAAAGAGACCCAGCATTGCCTGCGCATCGCCCAGCATCATCAGGCCAAGACCCTGATCATCACCGACAGCAACCTGTCGCCCCTGGCCAAACGGGCGAACGCGGTGTTGTTGGTGAATGAGGGTTCGTCGTTTGCCTTCCGCTCCTTGAGCGCCACGTTGTGTCTGTGTCAGGCGTTGTTTATTGCCGTGGCGTATCGGTTGGAATTGAAGGTGGATGAGATTCATGAGCAGGTTGGTTTCGACGACTGACGTGCCGATACTGACCGATCGTTCCCACGCTCCGCGTGGAAATGCCTCCTGTGACGCTCCGCGTCACGACTCTTCAAAGCAGACGCGGAGCGTCCAGGGCTGCATTCCCACGCAGAGCGTGGGAACGATCACACTCGGGGTGTCTGATACATCGAGGTGATGCTATCGCAGGCAAGCCAGCTCCCACATTTTGTTCAGCGCTTGGCTTTTGGGCGACGCATCAACTGGTAAGCCGCCGGAATCACAAACAGCGACAGCAACGGCGCCGTCAACATCCCCCCAATCATCGGCGCAGCAATGCGGCTCATGACTTCGCTGCCAGTCCCGCCTCCAAGCAGAATCGGCAGCAACCCCGCGATAATAACGGCCACAGTCATCGCCTTGGGCCGCACGCGCAGTACGGCACCCTCAGTAATGGCCGCCAGCAAATCACCATCCTTACGCTCGGCCCAGGCGTTTTTCAGATACAACAGCATGATCACCCCAAACTCAGCCGACACCCCCGCCAGCGCAATAAACCCCACGCCCGTGGCCACCGACAAATTGAAGCTCAGCCAGTAGAGCAACCACACACCGCCAGTCAGTGCGAACGGTAAGGTGCCCAAAATCAACAGCGCCTCATCCACACGGCGAAAGGTCAGGTACAACAGCACAAAGATGATCATAAGCGTGGCCGGCACCACCAGTTTCAAGCGTTCATTGGCCCGTTCCAGAAACTCGAACTGCCCCGAATAACTGAGGCTCATGCCCGGTTGCAAATGCACCTGCTGCTCGATCGCCGCACGCAGGTCCTTCACCACCGAGGCCAGGTCACGGTCACGCACGTCGATATACACCCAGCCCGACGGCCGTGCGTTTTCGCTTTTGAGCATCGGCGGGCCGTCACTGATCTTCAGCCGGGCCACCGTACCGAGGGTGATCTGGCTGCCCTGCGGCGTGTAGATCGGCAGGTTGCCCAGCGCCTGCACCGAGTCGCGCCACGCCTTGGGGTAACGCAGACTGATAGGGAAGCGCGCCAGCCCTTCGACCGTTTCGCCGATGGTTTCACCGCCAATCGCGCCCGCCACAATCGACTGCACATCGGCGATATTCAGCCCATATTGCGCGGCGGCCGCACGGTCGATATCCACGTCGATATAGCGCCCGCCAGTCAACCGTTCAGCCAGTGCAGAACTCACACCGGGCACGGTCTTGGCAACCTTCTCCACCGCCTGGGTCGCCGCGTCGATCTGCATCAGGCTGGTGCCCGCGACCTTCACGCCAATCGGGCTTTTGACGCCGGTGGCGAGCATGTCTATGCGGTTGCGGATCGGCGGGATCCAGATATTGGTCAGGCCCGGCACCTGCACCACACGGTCCAGTTCCTTCACCAGTTTTTCCGGGGTCATGCCGGGGCGCCATTGGTCCCTGGGCTTGAACTCAATCGTCGTTTCAAACATCTCCAGCGGCGCCGGGTCGGTGGCGGTTTCGGCGCGACCGGCCTTGCCGAACACGTGGGCCACTTCCGGTACGGTCTTGATCAGCCGATCGGTGCGTTGCAGCAACTCACCGGCGGTTTGCGTCGACAGCCCCGGCAGCGCCGACGGCATGTAGAGCAAGTCGCCCTCGTCCAGCGGCGGCAGGAACTCACCACCGAGTTTTGCCATCGGCCACAGCGCGCTCGCCACCATCAGCAGCGCCACCAGCAAGGTCAGGCGTGGCCAGCGCAGCACCGCATCGAGGGCTGGCTGATAGAGTTTGATCAAGCCACGATTGAGCGGGTTGCGCTGTTCGTCGGGAATGCGCCCGCGAATCCAGTAGCCCATCAACACCGGGACCAAGGTCACCGACAACCCGGCCGCTGCCGCCATGGCATAGGTCTTGGTGTAAGCCAACGGGCCGAACAGGCGGCCTTCCTGGGCTTGCAAGGTGAACACCGGAATAAACGACAACGTGATGATCAGCAGGCAGAAAAACAGCGCAGGTCCGACTTCCACCGCCGCGTCGGTCATGACTTTCCAGTGCTCGTCACCTTTCAATTCCCGGCCAGGATTGGCGTGATGCCAGGCCTCGATTTTCTTGTGAGCGTTTTCGATCATCACCACCGCCGCATCCACCATCGCGCCGATGGCAATCGCGATGCCGCCGAGCGACATGATGTTGGCGTTGATGCCCTGAAAGCGCATGACAATAAAGGCGATCAATACGCCCACCGGCAGCGAAATAATCGCCACCAGGGATGAACGCAGGCGCCAGAGGAAAATCCCGCACACCAGCGCCACCACCAAAAACTCCTCCAACAGCTTGTGGCTGAGGTTGTCCACGGCGCGGTCGATCAATTTGCTGCGATCGTAGGTGGTGACGATTTCCACCCCGGGCGGCAGGCTGCTTTTCAGTTGCTCAAGCTTGGTCTTGACCGCCGCGATGGCCTCGCGCGCATTTTTGCCGCTGCGCAGGATCACCACGCCGCCGACCGCTTCGCCCTCGCCGTCCAGTTCACTGATGCCGCGACGCAGGTCCGGGCCAAGTTGAATGTTTGCTACGTCGCCAAGGCTCACCGGCACGTTGTTAGTGCCGAGCCGCAGCGGAATCGCGCGAAAATCCGCCAGGCTTTTCAGGTAGCCGGAGGCGCGCACCACGTATTCGGACTCGCCCAGGTTCAGCACCGAGCCGCCGGTTTCCTGGTTGGCCTTGTCGATAGCCTCTTTAACCTGCGCCTGGGTAACGCCGCGACTCGCCATGGCCAGCGGGTCGAGCTGCACCTGGTACTGCTTGACCTGGCCGCCGATGGTCGCCACTTCGGCCACATTCGGCAGGGTCTTGAGTTCGAACTTGAGGAACCAGTCCTGCAGCGCGCGTAATTGCGCCAGGTCGTGCTGGCCGCTGCGGTCCACCAAGGCGTACTGGTAGATCCAGCCCACCCCGGTGGCGTCCGGCCCCAGCGACGGCTTGGCCGATGCGGGCAGCCGCGCCTGCAATTGGCTGAGGTATTCCAGCACCCGCGAACGCGCCCAGTAAAGGTCGGTGCCTTCATCGAACAGCACGTACACATAGCTGTCGCCGAAGAACGAAAAGCCGCGCACGGTCTTGGCGCCCGGTACCGACAGCATGGTGGTGGTCATCGGGTAAGTGACCTGGTTTTCGACAATCTGCGGTGCCTGGCCCGGGTATGGCGTGCGGATGATCACCTGCACATCCGAGAGGTCCGGCAAGGCATCCACCGGCGTATTTTGTACCGCCCACACGCCCCACGCGGTGATGAACAAGGTCGCGAGCAGCACCAGAAACCGGTTGGCCACCGACCAGCGAATCAGCAAGGCGATCATGGCCGGGCTCCTGGCTGCATGCTCATGCCCGACATGCCGGACATTGGCGCGGTGATGCCGCTTAAACTGGCTTCGGAATCGAGCAGGAATTGGCCGGAGGCGACCACCTGCTGGCCTTCCTGCAAGCCGCCGAGGATCACGGTCTGGTCCTGATTTTCTGCGCCGACTTCAACCTCTACCGGGCGATAGCGTCCGCCCTCCTCGGCCAGCATTACCAACACGCGCTTGCCGGTGCGGATCAAGGCTTCGCTGGGAACTTGCAACACCGCTTGCCCGCTGGTTTGCGCCAGGCGCACCTGGGCGGTCATGCCGGGACGCAGGTTACCGTCGGGATTGGGCAACTCGACACGCACCTGCACAGTGCGGCTGTCCATGGCGGTGGCGGGCAAAATCGCGCTGATGGTGCCGTCGACGGTTTTGCCCGGTAAACCGACAAAACGGCTCTGCACGGTTTGCCCCACAGCCAGGGTCGCACCTTGGGCTTCGGGCACGGCGACCTGCAGCCACACCTGGTCCAGGCCATTGATACGCGCCAATGTCTGCCCTGCCGCCAGTGTCATGCCTTCGCGCACTTCCAGGCTTTGCAGGGCGCCGCTTAACGGGCTGGTGACGGTCAACACCGATTGCACCCGGCCGCTGCGCTCCATCTGCTGGATCAACCCGGCAGGCATGCCGCTCAGGTGCAGGCGTTGCCGGGCTGCCGCGATCAAACCACTGTCGTCGCTGTGGCGCAGGCTCAGGAATTCTTCCTGGGCCGCCGCCCATTCGGGGATCAACAGGTCCGCCAATGGCGCGCCGGCCTTGAGCACATCACCCGGTGCCCGCGCATAGACGCGCTCGACAAACCCGGCAGCCCGCGCCTGCACCACCGCCACATCACGGTCGTTGAACGCGAGGATGCCCGACAGCTCCAGGGTCGACGTCAGCACACCCCGGCTGACGCTCGCCAGGCGCACGCCGAGGTTCTGGGTTTGCCGTGGGTCAATCTGCACCGCAGGCGTATCCGCAGCCGCCGTGCCTTGGGCATACCGCGGCACCAGTTGCATGTCCATAAACGGCGATTTGCCGGGTTTGTCGAACTTCTGCTGCGGGTACATGGGGTCGTACCAGTACAGCGCCGGTTTGTCGTCCTTGGGTGCAACAGACGCCAGCGGGTGAAATTGCGCCAGCCCATAGCCCGCGCCCAGACCCAGCAGCACCAGTGCGGCGACGATTGGATTATTCATGGCTGGGTTCTCCGTAGGCGAAATACAGCTGAGCGCCGATCAGGGCGCGCTGCTCGATGGCATCAATTTGTTTGAAACGGGCCTCGACCAACTCACGGCGAGCGCTGACCACCGTGAGCAAATCGCCCTTGCCGGCGCGATAACCGGCGAGGCTGAGGTCGACTTTTTCCTCGGCCAGCGGCACCAGGCTGTCCTGGCTGCGCTGCACGGCGCGGTCCAGGCGCTGGTAAACCGCCAGGTCGTCGTCGAGCATCTGCGTGTGTTCGCGGGTGGCGGCTTCGCGTTCGGCGTCGAGTTGGTCCAGCTCGGCCTGCTTGGCGGCGATGCCAGGGTTTTGTCGGCGCCCGGGAAAGATCGGCAGGTCAAAACTCAATTGCAGGGTGACCATGTCGCCGTACTCCCGGCTGCGGTGCCCGTAGTCGACTTCCCAGCTCCAGTCCGAGGTCTTTTGCGCCTTGGCTTCCTGCACACGCGCCTGCGCCTCGCGGGTACGCGGCACGAAGGCTTGCAGTGCAGGATGTTGATGCAGGTTGTGGCTGTAGCCGTGGCTGTCGATGCTCCAGTTGGGTAACTGGCCGCTGGGGGCTTGATTGGCAGCGGCACCGATCCAGCGCTTGAGGGCGGCGCGGGCCTGGGCACGTTGTTGGGTCAGCTCGTCCTCACGCCCCGCCAACTCGGCGGCCTCCTGTTTGGGAATCACCGCATCGGACGCCTGGCCGCGCCCACCGGCCAACTGCGCGCGCACGCTGTCTTGCAGCAGGCGGTTCTGTTGGTAGAAGTCTTGGAACAAGGCCTCTTTGCGCTCCACCGCGTAAGCACGGATCCACGCCTGGGCAGTGGCTTGGCGCACATTAAGGCGCTCGATGCGCCCTTCGGCGGCGGTGCGCTCTATGGTTGCATCAGCCAGCTCGACCCGGGCTTTGCGCTTGTCGCGGCTGGGCACCTGTTGCTGCAGGCCGATCATTTGTTGCGTCATGTCATCGCCATACAGCGTGCCGCGATTCGGCCCGCCGATAGGGAAATTCTGCAGGCCCACCAGCAGTTTCGGGTCGGGCAATTCGCCGGCCGGAATCGCTGCCTGTGTCGCAGCTTGCAGCTTGGCGGATTCGGCCACCAGCGACGGCGCGTTGTTCTGCGCCAGGCGCAGGGCCTCATCCAGGGTCAGCGCCGAGGCGAGCGCCGGCCACACCAGCACGCCCACCACCAGGGCGCGCACATAGAGGGAATTCATCGTGAAGATTCCTGATCTGTGCCACTGCGCGCCGCGTTATGCGGCCCACAGCAAGGCCATCCCGCAGTGGGGATGGATGTTCAGATGCAACAGGAATCAGCTACGTGGCGGGCGCCAGACGCCGGAGGGCGTGCGGTGAGGGATAAAATCAGAGGTGTGGCCGATGGCCAAAGGATGAGCGCGTGTCAGCGGTGCCTTGAGCACCGCCACGGAGAGTTGCAACAGGCCGCCGGTCTTGCATTCCTGGCCCGGCTTGCAGACTTTGCCGTGGTCACCGCCGTCCTGGCAGCAGTCGGGGCTCATGTCGGTCATCACCTGCATGTCTGCCATCTTCATCGGGCACGGCTCGGTGCTCGACGGCACTCCCGCCATCCCGGTCAGGGGAAGCGTGAGGCTTAACAGCATGACCAGGATTAAACGCAGAAGGCGGCTCATGGGGCGCGAGTCTAGCCAAGGGGCGGTTAAGCCGCCATTAACAATTTCGTGAGAACTCGCCCGTGAAAGCGAATCTGCGCCAGGGTCAGCGCGGTGTAGCCGATGATCACCGCAGGCTTCAGGTTGGCCTCAGCACAGAACTTGCCCAACGGCTGCAAAGTCAGGCCGACGGCGGCAGCGCGGCTACAAAAATCCGCCTCACAGACGCCTGCCGGCAACCACAGCACAAAATGCAACCCACCCTGCTGGCCGCTGACCGTGCAGCCCTGCGGCAGGCAGGCGAGCAACGCATCGCGGCGTGCCTGATAGGCTTGGCGGGAAGCGCGCAAATGCCGCACGAACTCCCCACTGCCCAGGAATTCGACCAGGCCCAACTGATCCGTGGCGCCCACCGAATGCCCGGTCAATTGTGAGGTGCGCAATAACGCGGGACGCAGCGCCCTGGGCACCACCATGAAACCCACACGCAAGCCGGGAAACAGGTTCTTGTTGAAGCTGCCGCAGTAGATCACCCGGTCGCCGGAATCCAGGGCTTTGAGCGCGGCCAGTGGCGCGCTGTTGTAGTTGTATTCGCTGTCGTAATCGTCTTCGACCACCCAGGCGTCAGCGCGGGCGGCCCAGTCCAGCATTGCCAGGCGGCGCGAGACCGACAAGGTCATGCCCAGCGGTGCCTGGTGGGCAGGCGACACGTAAGCCAGCCGCGCCGTGCCTGGGAGCTGGTCGGTGTCGAGGCCGTCGGCCGTGACCGGTATCGATTGAACCTGCGCGCCGGCCAGGCTGAACAGCCGCCGAGCGGGCTTATAACCTGGGTCTTCGACGCACGCCGTGTCGCCGGGTTTGAGCAAGGTCCGCGCGATCAGGTCAAGGGCGTGACGAATACCGGTGGTGACAATCACTTCATCCGCCTCGCAGCGCATGCCGCGATAACTGCGCAGGTAGTCGGCGATTTGCTCGCGCAACGCCGGTAACCCGGCCGGGTGCGCGGCCTCCAGGGCACCCGGCGCCGCGGACAGCAAACCACGGGAAATACAACGCGCCCAGATTTTCAAATCGAACAGGCTGGCATCCGGGCGCCGGGCCACAAAGGGCACGTGGCTTTGCACACCTGCATCGGGCTGGTCAGGCACGGCCAGGCGACGTGGGTGGCTGCTCGGCGCCGGGGCCGCAATAAATTGCTCGGGGATCACCGCACTCACCCGTGTGCCGGAGCCCGACACACGTTCTACGTAACCCTCGCTGTGCAAGCGCTCGAACGCAGCCTCCAGGGTGCCACGCGACACCAGCCAGCGCTCGGCCAGGCTGCGGGTCGACGGCAAGCGACTGCCCGCCGGTAATTGGCGATTGAGGATGGCGGCGCGCAACGCGTCATAGGCGCCCTGTTGTTTGCCGGCGTCGAGCGTATCCGGGCGCGGCAGGTCCAGGGTGGTGGCGGTTTTTCCTCGGCGCATAAGTGGTCCAGTGTTTTAAGCCATAAACGGCTCAAAGGATTAAACCACAAAGTCGTTAGAGTTCAGGCTCTACTCGTTAGCGAAGAAGCTTCCCATGACTCAACGCGCCCTCTCCACCGGGTTCTGGTTGGTCCTGCTGACCGTGCTGATCGCCCTGCCCCGCCTCTCGCTCGACCTGCATCTGCCGGCCTTGCCCGCCATGGCCGACTACTTCCACAGCAGCGACAGCCAACTGCAGCTGACCCTCACCCTGTACACCCTGGGTTCGGCGATTTCCCTGCTGGTCAGCGGCCCGTTGACCGACCGTTTCGGCCGGCGCCCGGTGTTGCTGGCCGGGCTGCTGCTGTACGTGGTGGCGACGGTGACCTGCGCCCAGGCCGACAGCCTCGGCGTGCTGGTGATCGCCCGGCTGTTCCAGGCCCTCGGCGGTTGCTGTACCACGGTGATCGGCCGCGTGATCGTGCGCGATCACTTCGACCGCCACGAACAGGCGCGCCTGCTGGGCCTGATCTCCATGGCCATGGCGATCTCGCCGATGGCCGCGCCGGTACTTGGCAGCCTGATGCTGCCCTTGATCAACTGGCGTGGCTTGTTTGGGCTGCTGGCCGTGATCGGCACCGGGCTATGCCTGGTGGTTTACCGCCGCCTGCCGGAAACCCGTCCGCCGCAAGTTGCCGCCGCGCCACCGAGCAACCTGCTGCGGGTGTATGGCCAACTGCTGCGTGACCGCTATTTCCTGCGTTACGCCCTGGCCATCGGCTGTGTGTACAGCACGTATTTTCCGTTTATCAGCGAGTCGTCTTCGCTGTTGCAGCGCGGCTACCAACTGACGGCCACGCAATACGCGCTGGTATTTGCCGCGACCATCAGCGGCTACATGCTCGGGGCGAACCTGTTTCGGCGGTTGGTGCTGCGTTTCGAACCCGACCGCTTGATCAACGCTGGCATCGGCCTGAATGTGCTGGGCAGCGTTTTGCTGGCGATGGCGACCCTCGCGCTGCCGGGAGAATGGCTGGCGATTGTGCTGCCGATGGTCGTGATAATGGTGTCGGTGGGGATGGTGATTCCGGCCTGCCAGCTGTCGGTGCTGCAGCCCTATGGCGCGATTGCGGGGACGGCGTCGGGGTTGTTCTTTTTTATCCAGATGTTCCTGACGGCGGTGAGCAGTTGGATGACGGGGTTGTTGTCCGATGGGACTTCGCTGCCCTTGCTCATCATGACTTCAGTGGCGAGCGCTTTGCTGATCACAAGCTGGCTGACACTGCACAAAACCAAATGTGGGAGCGGCGGTGCGACGACTCGACTTGCTCGCGAAAGCGGTGTGTCAGTCAGCTCATGAATAGCTGAAAGACCGCCTTCGCGAGCAAGCCCGCTCCCACAGGGGAACGAGCCAAGCTCTGGTTTAGTGCATGAAAATCGCGATCAGGATGATCACCGGAATCGGCACGCCGAGGAACCACAGTAGTAATGAGCGCATGATGTTCTCCTTGAATTAACGAACGTAGTTTTCGGTTTCGACGTACACCACAGCATCCCGACGACGACCGCCGAAGGTTGCCGCGAAGCTGGCAAAGAACGCGCCGATCAACAGGGTCACAAAGGTCCACAGCGAGGCGTAGGCAGCGACTTTGGCGGCAGTATCGGCCGCTTGCTTGGCTTTGAGCTTGGCATCGTCAATGGCTTTACGGGCTTCGCCGTACACCTTGTCGATACGCGCTTCGGCATCGGCCTGGCTGAGGTTGGTGCGCTGGCTGATCAACTGGGCCAGGTAGGTACGGTCTTCCGGTGCCAGTTGGCCGTCGTTGCTCAGGGTGCGGGTGAGGATACGTGCAACCACACCGTGTACCGCGTCATCGCTGACGGCAGCTGGGCGGTCATCGCGGAAGAGGCTGTCGACGTAGTAGTCGAAGTCGCCGCTGTTGGCGCCTTTGGCTGCGCTACCGGCGGCCTGGCTGATGCCGCTGGCGGCACCTGCGGCAACACTGGCACCGGCTTTCACGCCGCCGCTGACCACGCTGCTGACCGAACCGACCACCAGTACTGCGGTGACCAAAGTGGCGACGGCCCACGCGAGGAAGCCGTGGGCAGTGTCGCGAAAGTACACTTCATCGCCATGCATATTCGCCCACTTCACACGCAACCGGCCGGCAATGTAACCGCCCAGGCCCGAAGCGACGATTTGGGTGAATGCCAGCCAGATAATCGTGGAAATACCCAGCCCCTTGGCGCTCATACCGCTGTCGGCCCACGGCGACACCGCCGAAAAGCCCAGGCCGAAGCCCAGCAGCACCAGGATAAGCGACAGTGCAGCCGCCGCAGCGGCCCCGGCAAAGATTGCGCCCCAGGAAACCCCAGAGCGCGCGCTTGACTCTTGCAGCGTGGTTGACGATGTGATCATTGTTGTTTTGCTCCTGGCAGGAAAAATAGTGTTACAAGTCTCAAAAGGGACAGTGCAGGCAGCGTGCCAGCCGGGCCTAAAATTAAAATCCTTGTATTTCAATGAGATAAGTAATTTGAACTTCTTAAGACCGTGCAACTTGCAAGAAACAACAACGGCGGGCGTGCTTTATGCAATCTCATGGCAAACCCGCTCACTGTGGGAGCTGGCTTGCCTGCGATAGCGGTGTATCCGACACAAAATATCAAACTGGAAGACCGCTATCGCAGGCAAGCCAGCTCCCACAATGAAGGTGTCCAAGCAGGAAATTTGTGGTGGTTTTGCCAAGATGAAGTTTAATTTAGGAAACATTCAGCTACTTCTTGGCAAAATGACCTCACTTCTAGTGTGAATCGCTCACCAGGTAATCCTATGACCCGTATTTTGACCATCGAGGATGACGCCGTAACGGCCCGCGAGATCGTCGCAGAGCTGAGTAGCCATGGACTGGATGTGGATTGGGTGGACAACGGCCGCGAAGGCCTGGTCCGTGCTGTGAGTGGTGATTACGATCTGATCACCCTCGACCGGATGCTGCCGGAGTTGGATGGCCTGGCCATCGTCACGACCCTGCGCACCATCGGGGTGTCGACGCCGATCTTGATGATCAGCGCCCTCTCCGATGTCGACGAACGCGTGCGCGGCCTGCGGGCCGGTGGTGATGACTACTTGACCAAGCCGTTCGCCTCCGACGAAATGGCCGCCCGTGTCGAAGTCCTGCTGCGGCGCAAAAGCACGGTCAAGGAGTTCGAAACCGCCCTGCGCGTGGCCGACCTGGAACTCAACCTGATCAGCCGCGAAGCCAGCCGTGCCGAGCAGCCGCTGAGCCTGTTGCCCACCGAATACAAACTGCTTGAGTTCCTGATGCGCAACACCGGGCAGATCCTGTCGCGGATGATGATCTTCGAGGAAGTCTGGGGTTATCACTTCGACCCGGGCACCAACCTGATCGATGTGCACATCGGTCGCCTGCGCAAGAAAATCGATCCACCGGGCCTCACGCCGCTGATCCGCACGGTACGAGGTTCCGGTTATGTCATTGCTGAACCCATCTAAGGGCTGGCGCTCCTCCAGCAGCCGCTTGCTCGCGCTCTACAGTTCGCTGTTCGTGGCCTGGAGTTGCATCCTCATGGGGGTGCTGTATTTCGAAGTGTCGGGTTACCTGGGCGACCTGTCCCGCCACTCGCTGATGCAGCGCCAGCACTTGTTTCAGCGTTTCGACGGCGAAGAACTGGTGGAAGCCTTGACCACCAGCATGACCTTCGACATGAAGGGCGTGGACGCCTACGGCCTGTTCGATGAGCAATTTCGCCCGTTGAGCGGGCCGATCCGCGCCGTGCCGCCGGACCTGCCGCTGGACGGCAAGATCCACGCGCTGGCCAATTGCGTCGAGTCCGACGACCCCAAACTGCCCAAAGACAGCTGCGACGCCGTCGCTACCCACACCGAAGACGGCCGCTGGCTGGTGCTGGTGCGAGCCAACGGTTCGCTGTTCGGCGTCACCCGGATCATCTGGCATGCACTGCTGTGGGCGCTGTCGCTGACCATTATTCCGGGCGCGGCCGGTTGGCATTTGTTGCGCCGCCGCCCGTTGCGCCGTATTCGCGGGATCCAGGCAAGTGCCGAGGCCATCGTCGCCGGCGACCTGACCCACCGTTTGCCGCTGTCCAATCGGCGTGATGAGCTGGACATGCTCGCGGCCATCGTCAACGCGATGCTCGACCGCATCGAGAAGCTGATGAACGAGGTCAAGGGCGTGTGCGACAACATCGCCCACGACCTGCGCACTCCGCTGACACGCTTGCGCGCGCAGCTGTACCGCATCAAGCAGGAAGCCGAGGAGAACTCGGTGTATGCGGTGAAGCTCGACGACGCCATCGCCGAGACCGACACGCTGATGGCGCGCTTTCGCGGGCTGTTGCGCATCTCGGAGCTGGAAGATCACCAGCGCCGCTCCGGTTTCCTGGTAATGGACCCGCTGCCGCTGCTGCGCGAGCTGCATGACTTTTATCTGCCATTGGCCGAAGAAGGCGAATTGCAGCTGCGGCTTGAAGTGCCGCAAGCGCTGCCGTGGATTACCGGCGACCGTGCGCTGTTATTCGAAGCCTTGGCCAACCTGCTGAGCAACTCGATCAAGTTCTCGCCCGCCGGTGGTGAAGTAATCTTGCGTGGTGTGAATGACGGCGGCAGCACGCGTATCGAAGTGCACGACTCCGGGCCGGGTATTCCGGCGGCGGAACGTGATGCGGTATTCCAGCGTTTTTATCGCGTGGATGAAAGCGACCAGCAAGGCGGCTTCGGTTTGGGCCTGTCGATTGTGGCGGCGATCATCAACTTGCACGGGTTCAAGCTAGAGGTCGGCAACAGCCAGAGTGGCGGTGCGCGGTTGGTGCTGGAGTGTCGGCAGCAGTTGATGCCCGAAGCCTGAAGATCACCTCGGTCAAAAAAGGTGGGAGCGGGCTTGCTCGCGAATACGGTGGGTCAGCCAACAGATTCATCGACTGACCCACCGCATTCGCGAGCAAGCCCGCTCCCACAATGGACTTGCAGTGCCTCTTATATCAGGTCGGGAAGTTGGCGCGCAGCGCCTCGAGGCCGCCGCTGTACACACCGGTGAACAACTCTTCCACCGCCGCATCCGTGGTCCCGGCTGCCGGGGTGAACACGCCCGACCAGGTCACCTTCGCCGAACTGTCGGTGAGCGCCTCAACCTGCAAGGTCGCCAGGTAGGCACTCACCGGAAACGGCGACTGCTCGATGGTGTAGCTGTAGCTGCGCGTTACGTTATCAAAATGCTGCAAACGCTCGACCACCACACCGCCATCCGCGGTTTGCAGGTGGCGCACGCGCCCGCCATCACTCGGCTCGCTCTTGACGATAAACGGCAGCCAATCCGGCAGCGCGTTGAAGCCACCCACCAACTGCCAGACCTGATCGGCCGAAACCGGGATTTCAATTACAGAAGAAGCTGTCGCCACAATAAATACTCCAGGAAAAATAAGACTTCAGATCGCCATGCTGTCGACAACACCACCGTCGACCCGCAACGCAGCGCCTGTGGTTGCAGAGGACAGCGGTGAAGCAATGTACGCCACCAGGTTCGCCACTTCATCCACATTCGCCGCGCGCTGGATGATCGAGGTTGGCCGTGCGTTACGTACAAACACATCGGCCTCGTCCCGCGCACTGCGCCCGGACTTTTGCGTGGCGTCCTTGAGCATCTGCTCCAGGCCGTCGGTAAAGGTCGGCCCCGGCAGCACTGCGTTAACGGTCACGCCAGTGCCGGCCAGGCGCTTGGCCAGGCCATGGGAGACGGCCAGGTTGGCGCTTTTGGTCACGCCATAGTTGATCATGTCGGCCGGTGTGGCCACGCCAGACTCCGACGACAGGAAGATCACCCGCCCCCAGCCCTGCTCGACCATGCCGGGCGTGTAATGCCGTGCCAGGCGCACGCCGGAGATCACATTGACCTCGTAGAAGCGCGTCCACTCGCTGTCGGGTGCGTCGAAGAAATCCACATCGTTGAAGATGCCGAGGTTGTTGACCAGGATGTCGGCACGCGGTTCGGCGTCGAACAGTGTCTGGGCGCCTTCGGCGGTGCCGAGGTCGGCCACCAGCCCGCGCAGATCGGCACCTGGCACCGCCTGGCGAATGCTCGCCAGCGCCTCGTCGACCTTGCCCGATTCGCGCCCGATCACCACCACAGTGGCGCCGGACGCTGCCAGCGCCTGGCTGATACCGAGGCCGATACCGGCGGTGCTGCCGCTGACGATGGCCACTTTGCCGCTTACATCAATTTTCATCGTTGGTACTCCTGAAGTTAGAGCGGCAGAGGCGCACGGGCCGAAATCAATCGGGCATCGCGCAGCGCCTGCCAGAAGGCTGCCGGAATCTTCTCTGACAACGCCGCAACGTCTTCGGCAATTCGTCCCGGACGACTGGCACCTGGAATCACCGCCGCCACGGCCGGGTGAGCCAGCGAAAATTGCAGGGCTGCGGCTTTTACGCTGACGCCGAACGACTGGGCAATCGCCTTGATTTGCTCGACCTTGTTGATGATCGCAGGGCTCGCTTTTTGATATTCGAAGTGCGCGCCACCCGCCAGAATGCCGGAGCTGTAAGGGCCGCCGACGACAATCTCGACGTTCTGCGCCAAGGCTGCGTCCATCAAACGCTGCAAGGCGCGTTCGTGGTCCAGCAACGTGTAGCGGCCGGCCAGCAGGAAGCCGTCGGGCTGGGCTTCGCTGAGGTCAAGGGTCAACTCGCAAGGTTCAACGCGGTTGACGCCCAGGCCCCAGGCCTTGATCACGCCTTCTTCACGCAGCCGGGTGAGTACTTTGAAGGCGCCGGTGCGCGCCTGATTGAAGTAGTCGAGCCATTGGTCGCCGTAGAAGTCCTGGGCGATATCGTGAATCCACACGATGTCCAGGCGGTCGGTTTGCAGGCGCTCGAGGCTGTCTTCGATGGAACGCAAGGTGGCGTCGGCGCTGTAGTCATTGAGCATCTTGTTGGGACGGCCATGTTCGAACACGCCGCTTTTTTCGCCGAGGTCGCGGGCGCTTTCTTCGACTTCATCGAGAATCACCCGGCCGACTTTGGTGCTGAGCACGAAGTCATCGCGGTTGTACTGCGACAGCGCCTGGCCCAGGCGGATTTCCGACAGGCCCGAGCCGTAGAAGGGTGCAGTGTCGAAGTAACGCACGCCTTGGTTCCAGGCGGCCTCGACCGTGGCCTGGGCTTCGTCTTCGGGAATCGCGCGGAACATGTTGCCCAGCGGTGCGGTGCCAAAGCCCAGCTGGCCGGGCAATTTATCTTTCAAGCTCATGGTGGATCCTCAATGGGGTGGTGGGTCGCTGTGACCGTTGAGCAGATCCTAGATTGCGTAGATCGGACCGTCCAAGACATACTGCGACCAACTTGAGTCCTCATAGGTCTAACATGATTGATCTTCGCCAACTGCGCTACTTCGAAGTGGTCGCTGAAGAAGAACACGTCGGCCGTGCCGCCGAGCGCCTGCATATCTCGCAGTCGCCGCTGAGCCGACAGATCGCCCAACTGGAGGAGCGCCTGGGCCTGACCCTGTTCGAACGCAGCCAGCAGCGCATCCGCCTGACCCGCGATGGCCAGACGTTCCTGGCGGAAACCAAGGCGCTGTTGACCCACGCCAATCGCTTGGAATCGCTGGGCAAGCGCCTGGGGCGCGGCGAAGAAGGCGGCTTGTGCATTGGCTACATCGAAAACGCCATGCATGCGGGCGTGCTGCCCAATGCGTTGCGCGTATTGAGGGATGACCGGCCCACCGTGCATATCAAGCTGTACAACTTGCCGTCGCTGGAACAGCTCGAAGGCTTGCGTCAACGCAGCCTCGACATTGCCCTGGTCGGCGAGCCACCGGCCAGCGATGACCCGGATCTGACGGCGCTACAGGTGCTGGACGAGCCGATGCTGCTGGCACTGCCGGAGCAGCATGCATTGGCGCGTCAAAGCGAGTTGTTACCCGAGCATTTGGCGGATCAGGAGTGGATCGGCGTGCAACGCAAGCCTGGCGCCAACCCGGCCGATGACTTCGTGGCTGCGTGCATTCGCGCAGGCTTCACGCCGCAGATCCCTATGGAAGCCAGTGAGCCGTTTACCGCCCTGGGGTTGGTGGCCTCGGGTTTGGGTGTGGCGATGGTGCAAAAGGGGTTGAGCCGGAATGCGCCGCCAGGGGTGGTGTTGCGTGAGTTGCCATGGCTGAGTTACACCACACCGCTGTGGGCGGCGTGGCATCGGGTTAATTTGCGGCCGTTGGTGGAGACGTTCAGGAAGGTGCTGACTGAGCCGCGGTGATGGGTGTTGGCGTTGGCGTTGGCGTTGGTGTGTATATCCGTTATTTAGGTAACGGCGGCCTATGGTTCCGCTCTTACAGCGGCTCACTTTTGGAAAGACCGGAATGCCGGCCCAGCCAAAAGTAAGCAAAAGGTCTTCGCCCCAACACTCGGTGCCTCGCTATGGCTCGGCATGCCCGCAATCCGACCATCGTGTTTGACGGGGCGATTTCAGATCAAGATCAAAAGCGCAGATCAAAAGACCGCTGACTTCGTCATCGAAAAGGATGTAAGAGCCGGAGCAACAGCAACAGCAGAGCCATACTCGGTCAAGGGTGGGAGCTGGCTCGCCTGCGATAGCATCAACTCGGTATACCTGATGTACTGAGTTGTCTGCATCGCAGCGGTGCGACGATTCGACAAGCCAGCTCCCACAGAAAAGCAGCTCTTCAGTGAATGCAAATCCGCAGCCGATCTCATATTCAAAACTGCATGCGGTCAACTGTGGGAGCGGGCTTGCTCGCGAATGCGGTGGGTCAGTCAATTCATCTGTCACTGACCCACCGCATTCGCGAGCAAG
>NZ_CBFHAZ010000067.1:0-35435 GCF_965653655.1 Pseudomonas onubensis
CGCGAATGCGGTGGGTCAGTGACAAATGAATTGACTGACACACCGCATTCGCGAGCAAGCCCGCTCCCACAATTAGACGGTGTTGCATCAGGTAGATAGGCTTTGGATTTGCACTTGATCTGGCTTTTGCTTCAACCACTCAGGTCGGCTTTCAGGCCGCCGTGCTGTAGATTTTGATCTTGATCTGCTTTTGATCTGAGACGCCCCGTTAACCACGATGGCCGGAGTGAGGGCACACCGAGCCAGAGCGAGGTGCCAAGTGGTGGGGCGAAGACTTTTTGGTTACTTTTGTGTCTTTACAAAAGTGACCCGCCGTCAGGGCGGAACCCTAAGTAGCCGTGACCGCAGCAACGGATATACACACCGACAAACCGCCATCGCAGGCAACCCAGCTCCCACACAAGCCAGCCCCCACACAAGCCTACTACCACACAAGCACTGCCCCCCTGGCATCTGCGGTGTTACACAGATCGCATCCCTGTACACTGCGAATCCGCGAAAGGAGCCTGCCATGTTGATTGTTGCCGACGAAAATATTCCGCTGCTCGATGCCTTCTTCGAAGGGTTTGGCGAGATTCGCCGCGTACCCGGGCGTTCCATCGACCGCGCCACGGTCGAGCAGGCCGATGTGCTGCTGGTGCGCTCGGTCACCAACGTCAACCGTGCCTTGTTGGAGGGCACTAAAGTGCGCTTTGTGGGCACCTGCACCATTGGCACCGATCACCTGGACCTGGATTACTTCAAGCAGGCCGGGATCACTTGGTCCAGCGCCCCTGGCTGCAATGCCCGAGGCGTGGTGGACTACGTGCTGGGCAGTTTGCAGACACTGGCCGAAATCGAAGGCGTCGACCTCAGTCAACGCACTTATGGCGTCGTCGGTGCCGGTGAAGTAGGCGGGCGCCTGGTCAAGGTGCTTAAAGGACTGGGCTGGAACGTGCTGGTGTGCGACCCGCCGCGCCAGATCGCTGAAGACGGCGATTACGTGAGCCTGGCGCAGATTATCGAGCAGTGCGACGTGATCAGCTTGCACACGCCGCTGACCAAATCCGGTAATGGCTCCACTTGGCACCTGTTTGATCGTGAACGCCTTGGCCGCCTCAAGCCCGGCACCTGGCTGATCAACGCCAGTCGCGGCCCTGTCGTCGATAATGCGGCCCTGCGCGAAGTGCTGCTGGAGCGCGAAGACCTGCAAGCAGTGCTGGACGTGTGGGAAGGCGAGCCCGAAGTGGACGTCGACCTGGCCGACCTGTGCGTGCTGGCTACACCGCATATCGCCGGCTATAGCCTCGACGGCAAACAGCGTGGTACCGCGCAGATCTACCAGGCTTTGTGTGCCCATATGGGCCAGGAACCCAGCATCCAATTGAGTGATTTGTTGCCGCAGCCATGGCTGGCCGAGGTGCATTTGAATGCATCGACAGAACCGGCCTGGGCGCTGGCGACCTTGTGCCGCAGTGTGTATGACCCGCGCCGCGATGATGCGGACTTTCGCCGCAGCCTCGTAGGCACCGTGCAGGAACAACGCAAGGCGTTCGACCTGCTGCGCAAGCATTACCCGGAACGTCGCGAGATAGATGGCTTGAAGGTGCGGATCAATGGCGAGTCGGCAGTGTTGTCAAATATCGTCACTGCATTGGGCGCAGTGACGGTTTAGTCGCCGCATAAAAAACCCGGCCGTAGCGGCCGGGTCTGAAAGAGCGTTGGCGCTTCAGCCTTGCTGGGCAGGTTTGACCAGTCGCTGTTCCAGCTCGCTGCAGGCTTGCTGGATCATCTCTTCGGTAATCTGCACTTCGCGGCCCTTGGCATCGATATACGAGCACGGCAACTGCTGCGGCTGGCGAATTACTTCAATCTTGGCATTGCTGCTATTTTGCAAGGTCATAGCCTGTCTCCTCATCAGGTTGTGTACCTACTTGGCTTCTTACTCTAAGCCGCCCGCGTGACCGATCTATTACAACTCCTTACACGATCACCGGTTCGAACGCCCAGTCCAGCAGAAACCGATACAAATTTCCACCCGGGCGTTAGACCGATAGCCTCTAGGGATCAACATCGGCGGGCATAATTAACCTGACGCATTGTTATTTACCTAAGTTCCCCCAATGTTGGTGTACAGGTTCCTTATCGGTATGCCCTCCATGTTCTCAGTCCGTCAACGCCGTGCGATTCGTCTGGCCAGCCGCTTTGTTGCGCCCTATCGTTGGCAGGCGCTGGGCGCCTTGTTGGCGCTGATTGTCACGGCCGGCATCACCTTGTCCATGGGGCAAGGCATTCGCCTGCTGGTGGACCAGGGCTTCATGACCCAGTCGCCGCATCTGCTCAACCAGTCGATCGGCTTGTTCATGATTTTGGTACTGGGCCTGGCCGTGGGCACGTTTTCACGGTTTTACCTGGTGTCGTGGATTGGTGAGAGGGTGGTGGCAGACATCCGTCGCCAAGTGTTCAACCACCTGATTTACCTGCATCCCGGTTTTTACGAGAACAACCGCAGTTCCGAAATCCAGTCACGGCTGACCACCGATACCACCTTGCTGCAATCGGTGATCGGCTCGTCGCTGTCGCTGTTCCTGCGCAACGCCTTGATGGTGATCGGCGGCATCGTGTTGTTGTTTGTCACCAACCCCAAACTCACCAGCATCGTGGTGGTGGCGCTGCCGTTGGTGCTGGCGCCAATCCTGATCTTCGGTCGCCGCGTGCGCAACCTGTCGCGGCTGAGCCAGGACCGTATTGCCGATGTGGGCAGTTACGTGTCGGAGACGCTTGGCCAGATCAAGACCGTGCAGGCCTACAACCACCAGGTGCAGGACGAACAGCGCTTCGCCGTCACCGTCGAAGAGGCATTTGCCACGGCGCGTAAACGCATCGCACAGCGCGCCTGGCTGATTACCCTGGTGATCATGCTGGTGCTCGGCGCCGTGGGCGTGATGTTGTGGGTGGGCGGCATGGATGTGATCAATGGGCGCATCTCCGGCGGCGAGCTGGCCGCGTTTGTGTTTTACAGCCTGATCGTCGGCAGCGCCGTCGGCACCCTCAGCGAAGTGCTGGGTGAACTGCAACGCGCCGCCGGGGCGGCTGAGCGGATTGGCGAGCTGTTGCAATCGAGCAACGATATCCAGGCCCCCAAAGAGGGCACTGTGCA
Organism: Pseudomonas onubensis; assembly: GCF_965653655.1. NCBI lineage: Bacteria > Pseudomonadati > Pseudomonadota > Gammaproteobacteria > Pseudomonadales > Pseudomonadaceae > Pseudomonas > Pseudomonas onubensis. Next base: position 3,140 of record NZ_CBFHAZ010000067.1, read on the forward strand.
GTTGCCGGAACGGGTCAGCGGCCGTATGGAGCTGCAAGACCTGCGCTTTTCCTACCCGTCGCGGCCGGACAGCTACGCCATCGACGGCTTGAGCCTGACCATCAACCCGGGCGAAACCCTGGCGTTGGTCGGCCCGTCCGGCGCCGGCAAATCGACGATCTTTGATTTGCTGCTGCGCTTCTACGACCCGCAGCAAGGCCGCATCCTGCTTGAAGGCCACCCGCTGACCGAACTCGAGCCGATGGACCTGCGCCGTCATTTCGCGCTGGTGTCCCAGAGCCCGGCGCTGTTTTTCGGCAGCGTTGAAGAAAACATCCGTTACGGCAACCCGTCCGCCACGCGCGAACAGGTCGAAGCCGCGGCACGCATCGCCCACGCCCACGACTTCATCCTGCAAATGCCCGACGGCTACCAGACCCATCTGGGCGACGGCGGCATGGGCCTGTCCGGCGGCCAACGCCAGCGCCTGGCCATCGCCCGTGCGTTGCTGGTGGACGCGCCGATCCTGCTGCTGGACGAAGCCACCAGCGCCCTTGATGCGCAGAGTGAACACTTGATCCAGCAAGCCTTGCCGCAACTGATGCAAGGCCGCACCACGCTGGTGATTGCGCATCGTTTGGCCACGGTAAAGAACGCCGACCGCATTGCAGTGATGGACCAGGGCAAGCTGGTGGCGGTGGGCACGCATCAACAGTTGATCGCGAGCAACCCGCTGTATGCGCGGTTGGCGGCGTTGCAATTCAGTGATGGATTGGACGTGGAATGAAGCTGCGGTGCGCCTGTTCCTAAGGCATCATGTGGACTTTCGTTATTGACCTGGATGAGGACATGAGCCGTTATCAACCGCCGTTGACGCTGACTACAAAGATGCTGGCGCTGGTAGCCGATATCAGTGAGCAGATTGGTCAACTTTCAGTCGGTGACGACAATCGTCAGACACCTCAGCTAAGACGTGGCAATCGAATCCGCACAATCCAGGCTTCGTTGGCTATCGAGAACAATACGCTCAGCGTCGAGCAGGTGAGCGCTGTGTTAGAGGGCAAGCGAGTGCTGGGCTTGCCCCGAGAGATCCAGGAAGTGCGTAATGCATTTGCTGCCTACGAAGCGATGCCGCAGTGGACTGGGAGTGATCGTGCTGACTTGCTCAAAGCGCACGAACTGCTGATGTTTGGTTTGATCGATGATGCCGGGCGGTTTCGTGAGGCGGGTGTCGGTATCTATCGAGGTGAACAGTTAGTCCATATGGCCCCGCCTGCCAGCCGGGTGACGCATCTGGTGGACGACTTGCTGCAATGGCTGTCGGCTTCGGACTGGCACCCGCTCATCGCGAGTTGCGTGTTCCATTACGAGTTTGAGTTTATTCATCCATTTGCCGACGGTAATGGGCGAATGGGGCGGCTGTGGCAGACGTTGATCCTTAGCCAATGGCGGCCCGTACTGGCTTATCTGCCGGTGGAGGCGGTAATACGCGAGCAGCAAGATGCCTATTACGCCGCGCTGTCAGCAGCTGACCAGCAGGCAGAAGCGACACCCTTTGTGGAGTTTATGCTGCAGGCCTTGAGCCTGGCCTTGGCCGAGGCTGCACAAAGCGAACTCCCAAACGCCCCATAAAAAATGCCCGCATTTTTCAATGCGGGCATTTTACTTACCGCTTCAAGCTTGTCGCTTGAAGCTGTCTCTCTTACTGATCATCAAAATACCGCTCATGCCAATCCACCAGCGGCTGCGGTGAATTGAGCTTCTGACCGTAGATCACCGAATAAGACAGCACGTTCTGCACATACTGGCGGGTTTCGTCGAACGGGATGCTTTCCACCCATACGTCGAAACTCAGGTGATCGGCACCACGCAGCCACTGGCGTACACGGCCGGGGCCGGCGTTGTAGGCGGCGGAGGCGAGCACGCGGTTGCCGTTGAACTGGCTGTGTACCTGGCTCAGGTAGGCGGCGCCGAGCTGGATGTTTTTGTCCGGGTCCAGCACCTGGGCCGGGGAGGCCAGTGGGATGCTGAATTTGCGTGCGGTCTCTTTGGCGGTGCCGGGCATCAGTTGCATCAGGCCACTGGCGCCGACGCCGGAGCGGGCGTCGTCCATAAAGGCGCTTTCCTGGCGGGTAATGGCAAATACCCAGCTGGAATGCAGGCCACGCACCTTGGCTTCGCGCACCAGTGTGTCGCGGTGAGCCATCGGGAAACGAATATCCAGGTCGTCCCAGTATTGCGCCTGGCTGATGGTGCGGATCGCCGGGAAGTACCACTTCATGTCGTAGGCCAGCTTGGCCTGGGCCACCATTTCATCGCGGTTGAAGTGGCGGCTCACGTGGTACCACTCGCGGCGGCCATCGACAATCTGGCCGCGTGCGTAGAACTCCATGGCGCGGCGCACACCAGGCGTGTTACGCACCTTGTTGATCAACGCCTGGCTCATCACCAGTGGTTTGTTTTTCAACTGGTACGGCGCTTTGGAGCGATCAGCGGCGAGGAAGCCGTAGAAATCACGCTCCTGCGCGAGGTTTTTGTACAGCACCAGTGGCTGCGGGTTTTTTGGCTCGGCCAGCTCCAGGCTGCGCGCTTGCCAGTAACGCCAGCGGTTGGTGGTGGCCAGGTCTTGTGGGAGTTTGCGGGTCAACTGGTAGGCATCTTCCCAGCGCGCCAGGCGCAACAGCAGGCGCAGGCGCCATTCGGAGACGGTGTTGTCACGCAGCTCGGGGTCATACTTGGTCATCACATCCAGGGCGCGCGGGTCGTAGCGACGGGCTAGGGTCAGGCCGATTTCGCGGGCGATCGACACTTTTTCGTCACGGGAGAAGTGCATGCTGCTGGCATAGCCGTCGAGCAGGGCCATGGCCTTGTCCGGGTCCTGGCGGGCCAGGCGGCGCAGACCGAGGCCAACGGCATCGGACATGGCCTCGTTGGCCGGCAGGAAGCGCGACGGGTCGCTGAGCATGTCGGGCTTTTGCGCCACGTCGACCATCAGGCGGCCTTGGGCGCCGAGGGTTGGCAGGGTTTTCACCAGGCTGTTGGCCAGCGCGTAGTTGCGGGCTTCGGCGGCGAGCTTGGTGCGGTCCCAGATTTTCTGTTCGGTGAGTTGGCCATCGGCGGCCCACTGGCCAAAGGTGGCATCACAGGCGGCCGGCTGGGATTTGCCGGTCATCCAGAGTTTTTCGCTGGTCTTGTAGCCTTCGGCTTTGAGGTTGTGGGTCAACTGGTACTGGCCGTGCAGGCAGTCCAGTTCGACGAAATTGAGCTTGGCGTCGTAGTACTTTTCGAAGGTTTGCCAGTCACCACGGTCGGCCAGCCAGCGCAACCAACGCAGTTTCATCCAGTTGGCCTGGGGCAGGTCGCCGTTTTTGGCGAGGAATTGTTCGATTTCCTCGTTGCTCGCGGTTTTCAGGCGCGCGGTCAGCTCGTCGTAGGCCAGGTACGGCGTGAGCGGGTAGTCGGCCAGGGCCTGGCTGTATTGCATGTAAGGGCCGCTGTCGCCTTTGGCGAGGGCGCGTTTGGCTTCATCGTAATATTGACGTTGGGTGGTGAGGTCCACGGCCTGGGCGGATTGAACGGCGGTGGCGGAAAGAAGCAGACAAGATAAAAAGTTGAAAAGGCGACTGCGCATGAGACGTCCGTGCAGAGAAATCACGACTAGCACCGGCACCGCCGACACTGATTGCCCCTAGCTTAGCCTTTTGCCAGCGGCTGGTGAAAGCTTTGCCGGCCGGCTGGCAGAAGTTGACTGTAAATGTCCTACAGAACGTGTCTGTGGCAAAAATGCCGGCCGCATCCCACCCTCAAGTCAGGTAGAATGCGCGCCCAGTTTTTGGAGAAGCGTATGACCCTGCTCAAATTCAGCGATGTGTCCCTTGCTTTCGGCGCTATGCCGTTGTTGGACAAGGTGTCCTGGCAGATCGCCCGTGGTGAGCGGGTGTGCATCATCGGCCGCAACGGCACCGGCAAGTCCAGCATGATGAAGCTGGTAAAAGGCGACCAGAAGCCCGATGACGGCTCTGTGTGGCGCGCGCCAGGCCTCAAGATCGGCGAATTGCCCCAGGAATTGCCGGTGGCCGACGGACGGACAGTGTTCGACGTGGTTGCCGAAGGCCTGGACGGCGTTGGCGAGTTGCTCGCGCAGTACCATCACCTGGCGCAGAACTGCGTCACCGAAGCCGATCTGGACAAGCTCATGCATGTTCAGCAAGACCTCGAAGCCCGTGACGGCTGGCGTTTGCAGCAACTGGTCGACAGCACCCTGAGCCGCCTGCAACTGCCGGCCGACAAGACCCTCGCCGAGTTGTCCGGTGGCTGGCGCCGTCGCGTGCTGCTGGCCCAGGCGCTGGTGTCCGAGCCGGACCTGCTGCTGCTCGACGAACCCACCAACCACCTGGACATCGGCGCCATCGCCTGGCTCGAAGAAGCCCTCAAGGATTTCCAGGGCGCCGTGCTGTTCATCACGCACGACCGTTCTTTCCTGCAAAACCTGGCCACGCGCATCCTCGAACTGGACCGTGGCGGCCTGATCGACTGGAACGGCGACTACGCCAGCTTCCTGGTACACAAAGAAGCCTCGCTGGCCGCTGAAGAAACCGCCAACGCGCTGTTCGACAAGAAGCTGGCCCAGGAAGAAGTCTGGATCCGCCAGGGCATCAAGGCCCGTCGCACCCGTAACGAAGGCCGTGTACGTGCCCTCAAGGCCCTGCGTGTTGAACGCAGTGAGCGCCGCGAGCGCACCGGCAAGGCCAATATCCAGTTGGACACTGCCGACAAGTCGGGCAAGCAGGTGATGGTGCTGGAGAACGTCAGCTTCCACCACCCGGATGGCCCGTTCCTGATCAAGGACTTCTCGATGGTCCTGCAGCGCGGCGACCGTATCGGCCTGCTGGGCGCCAACGGCACCGGCAAGACCACCTTGCTAAAGCTGATGCTCAATGGCCTGCAACCGACCAGCGGCACCGTGGAAGAAGGCACGCGCATCGACGTGGCTTACTTCGACCAGTTGCGCCACCAGTTGGACCTGGAAAAGACCGTGATCGACAACGTTGCCGAAGGCCGCGACTTTATCGACATCGACGGCCAGAGCCGCCACGTGTTGAGCTACCTGGGCGACTTCCTGTTCAGCCCGCAGCGTGCGCGTACGCCGGTCAAAGCCTTGTCCGGTGGTGAGCGCGCGCGCCTGCTGCTGGCCAAACTGTTCAGCAAGCCGTCCAACCTGCTGGTACTCGACGAACCGACCAACGACCTCGACGTGGAAACCCTCGAGCTGCTGGAAGAGGTTTTGCTGACCTTCAACGGCACCGTGCTGATGGTCAGCCACGACCGGGCATTCCTCGACAACGTGGTGACCAGCACCCTGGTTTTCGAAGGTGAAGGCAAGGTGCGTGAATACGTCGGCGGCTATCAGGACTGGATCCGCCAGGGCGGCTCGCCGCGCCTGTTGGGCGTGACCGAGAGCAAGTCCGGCAAGGCCGACCTGACCTCGGCCGTCGTGGCGCCTGTGGCCGCTGCTGCTGCACCGGTTGCGGACGCTGCGCCGGCGGCCAAGAAGAAGCTCAGCTACAAGCTGCAGCGCGAGCTGGAAGCCTTGCCGGGTGATATCGACGCCAAGGAACAGCAGATCGCTGCGGTAGAGGCAGACATGGCTGACGCAGGTTTCTACCTGCGCCCGGCAGCGGAAACCGCCAAGGTGATTGCTTCCCTGGAAAAGCTGAACCAGGAGCTGGAAGTGCTGATGGAGCGTTGGGCTGAGCTGGATGCCTGATTGATTCAATGGCAATAAAAAGCCCGGCGCTCGTTTTTATGAGCGCCGGGCTTTTTTATATGAAATGCGATTCAAATGTGGGAGCGGGCTTGCTCGCGAAAGCGGTGTATCAGGCGCCAGATGCATCAACTGACAGACTGCTTTCGCGAGCAAGCCCGCTCCCACATTGGATCTTCGTCGGCCTTATTTGTCTTTTACCAGCTTGACCGCCAGCACATCACACGGCGCACCGTGCAGCACGTCATTGGCGGTAGAGCCCAGCAACAACGCCAGGCCATGACGACCATGGCTGCCGACCACGATCAGGTCGCAGTTCTGCTCTTTGGCCAGATGATGGATTTCCTGGCGCGGCTGGCCGTAAGTGAGGTGGGAGTTTTCCTTGGTCACTTCCGGGTATTTTTGGATCAAGCGCTCCAGGCGCTCTTTGGCCTGATCAAATTGCTGTTGCTGCAACTGGGAAAGGTCCATGGGCACGTCGCCACCAAAGGCCATGGCCATAGGCTCGACGATATGCACGAGTGACAGCTTGGCGCCGTTGGCGATTGCTGAAGCCTGCGCACGCTTGATAACCGGGTCGCACTCTTCGGTCAGATCGACAGCGACCAGGATATGTTTGTAGGAATGTTCGTTGGGCATGGCGCGTTCCTCCAGGGGACTGCAATAAGTTCAGTATGGCTGGTTTCAAGCGGATGGGGTTGCGTCAGCTCAAACCCGCTCATCTAGAAATTCGGGAGTACACATATGACGGTCTGGATAGTGGTGTCAATCCTTCTGGTGGTTCTTAGCCCCCTGGCCTGGCTGCGCCCGTCGCGCCATCAGAGCGGGCGCATGGCCCTGCGTATGGAGGCGCGCCGCATCGGTTTGGCCATGCAACTGGCGCCGCAGGAGTGGCCGCACTGGTTTGCGCAAGAGCCTCCGAGCCCCTGCGCGCAGTACTGCAGGCCGCGGCGGGGCAGCACGCCGGCGCTGTGGAGTTATTGGCAAATGTCGCCGGGCGTGTGGGTCAATCAGTGGCGTGAAGTGTGTGAGGATGAAAAGTTGTTGCCGCATTTTGCGACGCTGCCGGCCAACGTCTACAAGGTCGAGGCCGACAAGCAAATGATCGCCTTGTATTGGGGCGAGAAGGGCGAAGCGAGCGTGCTGAAGGACATCGATACGCTGCTCAGGGCCCTGGCATGACGCCATAGCGTTAAAAGCCAGGCATTAAAAAGCCCGACATCATCATCGGGCTGGAGTTGGCCAGGCAGGCCGGTAATTCTATGTTGCTCGCGCCGGGTGTTCACCCAGGTGCTTTGCGGTTGTGGCTAGCCTAGCGGCATATCCGATTCTGTACAGCCTTTTCCCACATCTTTTTTATTATTGATTCTGTGAATATTTGAATATTGACGGGGCGCAGGCGCAGGCGTGGGGTTCTGAACTGACTGGAAAGTCGCGCTTTTACTGGCCTTTCGAGCGATTGACAATTGGCTTGAATTGGATGAAGGTGACGTACCCAAATCAAACGGGCGTATGAATTGAGCGTTTGTCTGTCAGACGGCTCATACAGAACCCCGACTAGCGCATTGGCGGGTGTGCCTGGCGGATTGGCATGAGCATTGAGGCAACTCTCAATGTCCAACCAATAGGCCAGCGTCCAATGTGTACTGTTCAGCTTCCATATCGTGGAGATCAGTTGATGATTTACGAAGGTAAAGCCATCACGGTTAAGGCTCTTGAAAGTGGCATCGTCGAACTGAAATTCGACCTCAAGGGTGAGTCCGTCAACAAGTTCAACCGTCTAACCCTGAACGAACTGCGTCAGGCCGTAGACACCATCAAAGCAGATGCTTCGGTCAAGGGCGTGATCGTCTCCAGCGGCAAGGACGTGTTTATCGTCGGCGCTGACATCACCGAATTCGTCGACAACTTCAAGCTGCCCGATGCAGAGCTTGTGGCCGGCAACCTCGAAGCCAACAAGATTTTCAGCGATTTCGAAGACCTCAACGTGCCAACCGTTGCTGCCATTAATGGCATCGCGTTGGGCGGCGGCCTGGAAATGTGCCTGGCCGCGGACTTCCGCGTTATGTCGGCCACCGCCAAAATCGGCCTGCCTGAAGTCAAACTGGGCATCTACCCAGGGTTTGGTGGCACTGTGCGTCTGCCGCGCCTGATCGGTGCTGACAACGCGATCGAGTGGATCGCCGCCGGTAAAGAAAACCGTGCCGAAGACGCGCTGAAAGTCGGCGCCGTCGACGCAGTGGTTGCCCCGGACAAACTGGCTGAAGCCGCACTGAACCTGATCAAAGGCGCCATCAGCGGCGAATTTGACTACAAGGCCAAGCGTCAGCCGAAGCTGGAAAAACTCAAGCTCAACGCCATCGAACAAATGATGTCGTTCGAAACCGCCAAAGGTTTCGTGGCAGGCCAGGCCGGCCCGAACTACCCGGCGCCGGTTGAAGCGATCAAGACCATCCAGAAAGCCGCGAACTTCGCTCGCGACAAAGCCCTGGAAGTGGAAGCGGCCGGTTTCGTCAAACTGGCGAAAACCTCGGCAGCACAAAGCTTGATCGGCCTGTTCCTGAACGATCAGGAACTGAAGAAAAAGGCCAAGGCCTACGACGAAATCGCCAAAGACGTGAAACAGGCTGCCGTACTCGGCGCCGGTATCATGGGCGGCGGTATCGCCTATCAGTCGGCGTCCAAAGGCACGCCGATCCTGATGAAAGACATCAACGAGCACGGCATCGAGCAAGGCCTGGCAGAAGCCGCCAAGCTGCTGGTGGGCCGCGTTGATAAAGGTCGCATGACCGCCGCGAAGATGGCTGAAGTGCTTAACGGCATTCGTCCTACGCTGTCCTACGGCGATTTCGGCCACGTCGACCTGGTGGTCGAAGCGGTAGTCGAAAACCCGAAGGTCAAGCAAGCCGTACTGGCTGAAGTGGAAGCCCAGGTTAAAGACGACACTATCCTGGCCTCGAACACCTCGACTATTTCCATCTCGCTGCTGGCCAAGGCCCTCAAGCGTCCGGAAAACTTCGTCGGCATGCACTTCTTCAACCCGGTACACATGATGCCGCTGGTGGAAGTGATCCGTGGCGAGAAGTCCAGCGAGCTGGCGGTTGCCACCACCGTTGCCTACGCCAAGAAAATGGGCAAAAACCCGATCGTGGTCAATGACTGCCCGGGCTTCCTGGTTAACCGTGTGCTGTTCCCGTACTTCGGCGGTTTCGCCAAGCTGGTCAGCGCCGGTGTCGACTTTGTGCGCATCGATAAAGTGATGGAAAAATTCGGCTGGCCAATGGGCCCGGCGTACCTGATGGACGTGGTCGGCATCGACACTGGCCATCACGGTCGTGACGTAATGGCTGAAGGCTTCCCGGACCGCATGAAAGACGACCGCCGCTCGGCGATCGACGCGCTCTACGAGGCCAAGCGCCTGGGCCAGAAGAACGGCAAAGGCTTCTATGCCTACGAGGCTGACAAGAAGGGCAAGCAGAAGAAAGTGGCCGACCCATCGGTTCACGAAGTACTCGCGCCCGTCATCTACGAACAGCGTGAGGTGTCCGACGAGGACATCATCAACTGGATGATGATTGCCCTGTGCCTGGAAACCGTGCGTTGCCTGGAAGATGGCATCGTTGAAACCGCCGCCGAAGCCGATATGGGCCTGGTGTACGGTATTGGTTTCCCTCCATTCCGTGGTGGTGCGCTGCGTTACATCGACTCGATCGGTGTGGCTGAGTTCGTTGCCCTGGCTGACAAATACGCTGATCTGGGCCCGCTGTACCACCCGACCGCGAAGCTGCGTGAAATGGCCAAAAATGGCCAGAGCTTCTTCGGTTAAGCGCCCAGACGAATAGAGCGAGAATATTTATGAGCTTGAATCCAAGAGACGTGGTGATTGTCGACTTCGGTCGCACGCCAATGGGCCGCTCCAAGGGCGGCATGCACCGCAACACCCGCGCCGAAGACATGTCGGCGCACCTGATCAGCAAGTTGCTGGAGCGTAACGTCAAGGTCGACCCTAACGAAGTCGAAGACGTGATCTGGGGCTGCGTCAACCAGACCCTGGAGCAGGGCTGGAACATCGCGCGCATGGCGTCGTTGATGACCCAGATCCCGCACACGGCAGCTGGCCAGACGGTCAGCCGCCTGTGTGGCTCGTCGATGAGCGCGCTGCACACCGCAGCACAAGCGATCATGACCGGCAACGGTGATGTGTTCGTGGTCGGCGGCGTGGAGCACATGGGCCACGTCAGCATGATGCACGGCGTCGACCCTAACCCGCACATGTCGCTGTACGCGGCAAAAGCCTCGGGCATGATGGGCCTTACCGCAGAAATGCTCGGCAAAATGCACGGCATTACCCGCGAAGCCCAGGACGCGTTCGGCGTGCGTTCCCACCAGTTGGCCCACAAGGCGACCGTGGAAGGCAAGTTCAAGGATGAAATCATCCCGATGAACGGTTACGACGAGAACGGCTTCCTCAAACTGTTCGACTACGACGAAACCATTCGTCCGGACACCACCCTGGAAAGCCTGGCGGCCTTGAAACCCGCCTTCAATCCAAAGGGCGGCACCGTGACTGCCGGTACTTCGTCGCAAATCACCGACGGTGCTTCGTGCATGATCGTGATGTCGGCGCAGCGTGCCCAGGACCTGGGCATTCAGCCGATGGCGGTGATCCGTTCGATGGCAGTGGCAGGTGTGGACCCGGCAATCATGGGCTATGGTCCAGTACCGGCCACACAAAAAGCCTTGAAGCGCGCGGGCCTGACCATCTCCGATATCGACTTCTTCGAGCTCAACGAAGCTTTCGCCGCACAGGCCCTGCCAGTGCTGAAAGATTTGAAAGTACTCGACAAGATGAACGAGAAGGTTAACCTGCACGGCGGCGCGATTGCCCTGGGCCACCCATTCGGTTGCTCCGGTGCACGTATCTCCGGCACTTTGCTTAACGTGATGAAGCAAAATGGCGGCAACCTTGGGGTTGCAACCATGTGCATTGGTCTCGGCCAAGGCATTTCCACCGTCTTCGAACGTATCTAAACGTTTCGCTGACGGAAGCCGGGGCCCAGTGCCCCGGTTTTTGTTTTTTGGAATTTTTTAATATTTTTTTTCAACAAATTTTGCACGAGGGCCAGAGCATGAAAGTCGAACCAGGGCTCTACCAACATTATAAGGGCCCGCAGTACCGTGTTTTTAATGTGGCGCGGCACTCCGAGACCGAAGAAGAAGTGGTGTTTTACCAAGCACTGTATGGCCATTACGGCTTTTGGGTGCGCCCATTGAGCATGTTCCTGGAGAGCGTCGAAGTTGACGGCGAGCAGGTCCCGCGCTTTGCTTTGGTGCAGGTCGAACCCAGTCTTTTTTCAGAGCAATAACGGCAGGCCGCGCAGAATGCTGCGCTTGACCTCACCTTGTTGCCACTATATATAGCGTTGCCGCGACAGGCGCCAACTGCCTTTCACTTCTCGAATTCAGGAATTTTCCGATCCATGGGCAAATCGCTGGTCATTGTGGAATCCCCGGCTAAGGCCAAGACCATCAACAAGTACTTGGGCAACGAGTACGTGGTGAAGTCGAGTATCGGCCATATCCGAGACCTGCCCACCAGCGGTTCGGCTAGCGCCAGCAAGGAGCCTGCCGCCAAGCGCGGCAAGGCAGCTGCGGGCGAAGGTCCGGTGCTCAGCCCTAAAGAGAAAGCGCGCAAGCAGCTGGTCTCACGCATGGGTGTGGACCCGGAACATGGCTGGAAGGCCAAGTACGAAATCCTTCCAGGCAAGGAAAAGGTCATCGAAGAGCTGCGCCGGCTCGCCAAAGATGCCGACACCATCTATCTCGCGACGGACTTGGACCGCGAAGGGGAAGCCATTGCCTGGCACCTGCGCGAAGCCATCGGCGGTGATGACAGCCGCTACAAGCGTGTGGTGTTCAACGAAATCACCAAGAAAGCCATCCAGGAAGCCTTCTCCAAGCCGGGTGAGCTGGATATCGACCGAGTCAACGCCCAGCAGGCGCGTCGTTTCCTCGACCGCGTAGTGGGTTACATGGTCTCGCCACTGCTGTGGGCGAAGATCGCCCGTGGCCTGTCTGCCGGCCGTGTGCAATCGGTAGCGGTCAAGCTGGTGGTGGAGCGTGAGCGCGAGATCCGAGCGTTCAACCCCGAAGAATACTGGGAAGTCCACGCCGACCTGGGCACTGCCAAGGGCAACAACGTGCGCTTTGAAGTGGCCCGCGAGAAAGGCGAGGCCTTCAAACCGCTCAACGAAGCCCAGGCCATGGCCGCGCTGGAGAAGCTCAAGGCTTCCAGCTACAGCATCGTCAAGCGTGAAGACAAACCGACCAGCAGCAAGCCGTCGGCGCCGTTTATCACCTCCACCCTGCAACAGGCCGCCAGTAACCGCCTGGGCTTCGGTGTGAAGAAAACCATGATGATGGCCCAGCGTCTGTACGAAGCCGGCTACATCACGTATATGCGTACCGACTCCACCAACCTGTCGCAAGACGCGGTGGCGATGGCGCGTACTTATATTGAAAGCGAGTTCGGCAAGAAGTATCTGCCGGAGTCGCCGAACGTCTACAGCAGCAAAGAAGGCGCACAGGAGGCTCACGAAGCGATTCGTCCTTCCGACGCCAACACCGAGCCAAGCAAGCTGACTGGCATGGAGCGTGACGCTGAGCGCCTCTACGAGCTGATCTGGCGCCAGTTCCTGGCTTGCCAGATGCTGCCGGCGCAATACCTGTCCACCACCGTCAGCGTGGGCGCAGGCGACTTCGAGCTGCGTGCCAAGGGCCGTATCCTCAAGTTCGACGGCTATACCCGCGTGATGCCGCAAATCGCCAAGCCAGGCGATGACGACGTGCTGCCGGACATGGCCCAGGGCGACACGTTGAAGCTGATCAAGCTTGACCCGTCCCAGCATTTCACCAAGCCGCCGGCGCGTTACTCCGAAGCCAGCCTGGTAAAAGAGATGGAAAAACGCGGTATCGGTCGTCCTTCGACCTATGCGGCAATCATCTCGACCATCCAGGACCGTGGCTACGTAGCGCTGCACAACCGCCGTTTCTACTCGGAAAAGATGGGCGACATCGTCACCGAGCGCTTGTCCGAGAGTTTCTCCAACCTCATGGACTACGGCTTTACCGCCGGCATGGAAGAGAACCTCGATGACGTGGCCCAGGGCGAGCGCGACTGGAAAAACGTGCTGGATGAGTTCTACGGCGACTTCAAAAAGAAACTCGAAGTAGCCGAAAGCCCTGATAGCGGCATGCGCGCCAACCAGCCGGTGATGACTGACATCCCGTGCCTGACGTGCGGCCGTCCGATGCAGATTCGTACCGCATCCACCGGTGTGTTCCTCGGTTGCTCGGGCTACAGCCTGCCGCCGAAAGAGCGTTGCAAGGCCACCGTTAACCTGGTGCCGGGTGATGAGATTGCCGCCGACGACGAGGGTGAATCCGAGTCGCTGGTACTGCGTGGCAAGCACCGTTGCCCGATCTGCAGCACAGCGATGGACGCCTACCTGCTCGACGAAAAGCACAAGCTGCACATCTGCGGTAACAACCCGGATTGCAACGGCTACGAGATCGAAGAGGGCACCTACCGCATCAAGGGCTACGAAGGTCCGAGCCTGGAGTGCGACAAGTGCGGCAGCGAGATGCAGCTCAAGACCGGCCGTTTCGGCAAGTTCTTCGGCTGCACCAACCCGACCTGCAAGAACACCCGCAAACTGCTGAAAAGCGGCGACGCGGCGCCGCCGAAGATGGACCCGGTGAAGATGCCGGAACTCAAGTGCGAGAAGGTCAACGACACCTACATCCTGCGTGACGGCGCTTCGGGCCTGTTCCTGGCGGCCAGCCAGTTCCCGAAAAACCGCGAGACCCGTGCACCTTTGGTGATGGAGATCGTGCCGCACAAGGACGAGATCGATCCGAAGTACCACTTCCTGTGTGAAGCGCCGAAGAAGGATCCCGACGGTCGCCCGTCCGTGATTCGCTACAGCCGCAAAACCAAGGAGCAGTACGTGCAGACCGAAGTGGACGGCAAGCCTACCGGCTGGAAAGCGTTCTACGACGGCGGCAAGTGGAAGGTCGAGGACAAGCGCCAGGGCGCTTGATTGGCTGATCTTTCAGAGGTCCAGGGGCGGGCTTGCTGTGGCGAGGGAGCTTGCTCCCGCTGGACTGCGCAGCAGGCCCCGGCTTTCGGGGGCGCTGCGCAGTGGAGCGCCAGCCCGGCCCAGCGGGAGCAAGCTCCCTCGCCACAATGTTCAGCCAGCATCACGCTTATTTCGTTGTGGAGACCGCCGTTATGGCCAACGAACTCTATACCCGTACCAATCAGAAAATTTACTTCGCGGGTTTGTCCCTGGAAGCCCTTGGCCGCGCCGAGGAAGGGAAGGAGATGAATGCCATCGCGCTGGTCCAGGCCGGGCGTGAGGCGGCGTTGTTCCACCTCTATGGCGCTTTGCTGGGCCTGTGCCATGAAATTGCTGGGTTCTACCGCTTGCCCCAGGCAGGCGCACCACGCGCAGAAATGATCATGAACCGCGAAGTGCTGGACAGCATGGCGATTCCTGAATTGGCCGAACTGGTGGAAATGGCGCAGAGCCCCGACAGTTGGGTTGCGCGATTGCTCAAAGCGCATGCGGATATGTTCCAGCCGCCGCGTGTTCCCCATGTGCCCAAGGGCGATGTGACACAGCCGCTGATCGTGGCCGTTGCGCTGGAAGCGGATGAGCCCAAGCCCTTGAGCCGCGAAGAGCTGGAAAGCTGGCGTCAGGAACTGAAGAAGATGGCGCTCAGGTTTCGTGAAGGCTTGAACGAGTGTTGAGGCGCTACTGCTGATACACGCGAATCAAAACTGTGGCAGCGGGCTTGCTCGCGAATGCGGTGGGTCTGTAATGAATTCTTTACTGAAACTCCGCATTCGCGAGCAAGCCCGCTCCCACATTTGAACCCAGTTAGATAGAAAGTGCGGCGCAGGCCTCAATAAGCACCATTCATCAAGCCGTCAAGAAACCTGTTCAGATCCCCTGCGAGGCTGGGTGGATGACTGATATAATCCCGGCCTTTCGTGGAGAACAGACTTATATGCCAACGTCCTTTCTGGAAATTGTTGAACTGCCTGACGGCCGAATCGAGCTGCGCCGGGCTGAGGACGAGGGTTCTCTGGTTATTTTGGATTTTTCCGAGGACGCCAAAGCGTTCCTGCAAGGCCAGCATGTGGAAGTGGCGAAAGCCATGTTGAGCGTGGGTGTGCAGATGGCTGGTCGCCTGGCTGAAGGCGAACCGGAGAAGGACGATGGGCCGCGGGTGCTTCACTGAGTAACAGTGTGAATAGTTCTGGGAAGCACTCTGGCGAGCGGGCTTCTGTGGCGAGGGAGCTTGCTCCCGCTGGGCTGCGAAGCGGCCCTGAATAGATCTAATGCGCGGTGTATCAGGTATTCCACGGTGCCTGGTTTTGGGGCTGCTGCGCAGCCCAGCGCGAGCAAGCTCGCTCGCCACAACAAGCCCGCTCGCCACAACAAGCTCACCTGCCATAACAAGCCCTTCCAAAGGGCTGGCCTGCATCAGACCCCATTACCCCAATCGAATATTCAAACTCTGCGCATCGCCCGTGCGCGCGGCGCTGATCAGCTGTTGCTTGGCGGCCGCATTCAGCGGGTTCAACCAGCTCACCACCGTATGGCTACGCCCCAGGCGCAAGGCTTCGCATGTCAGTTGCTGAGCGCTTTGCGCGCCGCGTGGTTGCAGCAGCAGGATGCGCTCACGGTTGAGGCCTGCGTCCCGCAGCCAGGCCTGGGTCAGGCTGGCAGGCGGGGCGATCAGCGTCAGCCAGCGCGCGTCCTGCTCTTCGCTCAATTCGCGAAGGATCGGCGCCAGCAGGCTCAGGCAGCTCCCGGCAGCACCGCGCAACGACAGTTCACTGAACGCCTCAGGTTCGGAGCCCCAAGGGGCCTCGACCGTTTCCTTGAGGATGGGCGCAAGGGGTTGGGCCATAAAGGCCTCGAACAGCGACAGTTGTGTGTGTTGCGGGGTGTGCACGAGCTGCATGGTGCCTCCTTTAGCGGCGAATGACGCCGACGCTCAAGCCTTCGATCACCAGGTCCTGATCTTTCAGGTTCACTTCAATCGGGGCGAACTCAGGGTTCTCGGCCATAAGCCAGACCTTGCTGCCTTCGCGCTTGAAGCGTTTGACGGTGACTTCATCGCCGATACGTGCGACGACGATCTGGCCATTACGGGCTTCGCGGGTGGTGTGGACGGCCAGCAAATCACCGTCGAAAATGCCCACGTCCTTCATGCTCATGCCGTGTACGCGCAACAGGTAGTCGGCACGCGGATGGAAGAAGGTCGGGTTGATGTTGCAGGATTCTTCGACGTGCTGCTGCGCCAGGATCGGCGCACCGGCGGCGACGCGGCCGATGATCGGCAGGGTCGATTCGTCGGCCTTGGCTTCAAAACCAGGGATGCGAATACCGCGTGAAGCACCCGGGGTCATCTCGATCGCGCCTTTGCGGGCGAGGGCCTTAAGGTGTTCTTCGGCGGCGTTGGGGGACTTGAACCCCAGTTCCAGCGCAATTTCCGCTCGCGTCGGCGGGTAGCCGTTGTCGTCGAGGCAGCGCTTGATAAAAGCCAGAATCTCAGCTTGGCGTGGCGTCAGTTTTAGCATGTTGATCGCTCTGTCTTTTTATACAGTGACTGGGATTATATACAGTGAACTGCGCTTGGCAATCATCCTTTTTTGGCACTCCGCTGGACGGTCATCTGTCACCCTTCCTACAAGGCATAGACAGCGCTGCCTACAGAGCGGTATGGATGTGATTAAATAGGCATGAAATAGATGACTGCCCGGCCGGAAAGCGGCCTTCCAGGCTTGACAAGACACACCCTGAAACGTATGTTTCAAACAAGTGTTTGTCAGGCGGAGTAGCCATGGCCCAGTCGGAAACCGTTGAACGCATTCTCGATGCTGCCGAGCAATTGTTCGCGGAAAAAGGATTTGCTGAAACTTCATTGCGGCTGATCACCAGCAAGGCTGGGGTTAACCTCGCCGCCGTGAACTATCATTTCGGCTCGAAAAAAGCCCTGATCCAGGCGGTGTTCTCGCGCTTTTTGGGGCCGTTCTGCGCCAGCCTCGACCGTGAGCTGGAGCGTCGCCAGACCAAGCCCGAAAACAAGCCAAGCCTGGAAGACCTGCTGGAAATCCTGGTTGAGCAAGCGCTGGTGGTTCAACCGCGCAGCGGCAATGACCTGTCGATCTTCATGCGCCTGTTAGGGCTGGCCTTCAGTCAGAGCCAGGGCCACTTGCGCCGTTACCTGGAAGATATGTACGGCAAGGTGTTCCGCCGCTATATGCTGCTGGTCAACGAAGCCGCCCCGCGTATTCCGCCGATCGAACTGTTCTGGCGTGTGCACTTCATGCTTGGCGCCGCCGCGTTCAGCATGTCCGGCATCAAAGCCTTGCGCGCAATTGCCGAGACCGATTTCGGCGTCAACACCTCTATCGAACAAGTGATGCGCCTGATGGTGCCGTTCCTTGCCGCCGGCATGCGCGCCGAAACCGGCGTGACCGACCCGGCCATGGCCGCCGCGCAACTGCGCCCGCGCAGCAAGTCCACGCCGGCCGTCGCCAAGGCGTGATTGCCCCAGGTGTGCGCGGCGGCTAAGCTAGCCGCCATGCCGATTTCAGCTATTTACTCGCAACCCGTTGTGCTCGCTGCGCTTATTGCGTCAGGTGAGGGCAACGGGTTGTGTGCGTTATTTAAGGAAGGTTTATGACTGCTGCCCTGCAAGGTTCGTTAATGGTCGATGTGGCCGGTACTTGGCTGACGGCCGAGGATCGCCAGTTGTTGCGCCAGCCTGAAGTGGGCGGGTTGATCATTTTTGCGCGCAATATCGAGCACCCTCGACAGGTGCGCGAATTGAGCGCGGCGATTCGCGCGGTGCGCCCCGACCTGCTGCTGGCGGTCGATCAGGAAGGCGGTCGTGTGCAACGCCTGCGCCAAGGCTTTGTACGCCTGCCGGCCATGCGTCTGCTGGCGGACAAGTCGAATGCCGAATACCTGGCCGAGCAGTGCGGCTGGATCATGGCCACCGAAGTGCTGGCGGTCGGCCTCGACCTTAGCTTCGCCCCGGTGCTGGACCTCGACTATCAGCGCAGCGCCGTGGTCGGCACCCGTTCCTTCGAGGGCGACCCGGAGCGCGCTGCTGTGCTCGCGGGTGCATTCATTCGCGGTATGAACAGCGCCGGCATGGCCGCCACCGGCAAACACTTCCCGGGCCACGGCTGGGCCGAGGCGGATTCCCACGTCGCGATTCCCAATGATGAGCGCAGCCTGGAGCAGATTCGCGCAAATGACCTGGTGCCTTTCGCACGCCTGAGCAAGCAATTGGCGGCGGTGATGCCGGCGCACGTTATTTATCCGCAAGTGGACGCCCAGCCCGCCGGTTTCTCGCGTCGCTGGTTGCAGGACATTTTGCGCGGCGAGCTGCAATTTGACGGGGTGATTTTCAGCGATGACCTGTCCATGGCCGGTGCTCATGTGGTCGGCGATGCGGCCAGTCGAATTGAAGCGGCGTTGACGGCCGGTTGCGACATGGGCTTGGTGTGCAATGACCGGGCGGCTGCGGAGTTGGCACTGACTGCGGCGCAGCGGATGAAGGTTACGCCATCGGCGCGGATTGCGCGGATGCGCGGGCGGGCGATTGCTTCGACGGAGTACAAGCAGGATCCGCGTTGGTTGGCGGCTATTGAGGCGCTTCGAGCTGCTCAGTTGATTGAGTGATAAAGGGCGTTTAGTTAACGCCCAGCGTGTCGGAAGTATCAGCGTCCAATGGCAGCTCTTTCGTACTTGTAGGCAGGAAGAATCTGCCTTTATCTCGCCAACGTTTGGTCTGTAAAGTGCACACCCATGAATGATTTGATTACACGTCTTGCTTATCTGGACTGGCAAGAGAACTTCAGTCCTCGCACCCTTGACCGTGGTTTTGAATACGCATCACAGGGCCGCGTCCAAGTCGTCGATGTCGGGAAGCAACGACTCATCGCAAGGTGCAAGGGTTCCGGTGGCAATTTCTATTCGCTGACGATCTCCCTGCCGGCCAAAGACGACCCGCGCTGGACCGATATCGATTGCGTGTGCGCCTGCCCTATGGCAGTGGACTGCAAACACGCCGCTGCTGCTTTATTCAAGCTTATCGTGATGACCGATCAGCCCAATGAGCAGGATCAACCCAGAAAAGCACCCAGCGACCGCCTCAATCCGCAGATCGAGCAATGGCTTAGCAACCTTCCAGCGGCTACTCCAGAGGTTGAGTCGCTGCCCAAAGGCAGCAACACCTGCTTGCTGTACCAGCTCAACCCGGACCCTTACTCAAACAACTGGTCACTGTACGTATATCGGGCACGCCTCTTGAAAAAAGGCGGCTACAGCGAAGTCAAAGCAGTGTATTCGCTGGATGAAACCCTGGCACGCGCGCCTGGTTATATGCTCGACATGGACAAGCGTATTTGCAGGCTGCTGTTGGTTGGGCGAGCCTACGGGCGCTACGGCAACAGCTTCCCGCTGGAGGGCGCGGACGGCGCCGAAGTTCTCACACTGGCGCTCAAAACCGGGCGGCTATTTGTGGAGTTTGATGCTCAGTTGGCGCTCAATCCAGGCCCCACGCTTGCTGCCCGTTTCAATTGGGCGGCGCAGCCCGACGGTAGCTATCGACCGCAGTGGCTGAGCGATGAGCTGCAGTTGCACGAAATCTTGCCGCTTACGCCGCTTCATTATTTAAACCTGGATACCCTGGAGTTGGGGGCACTCGAGTATGAGATGGACGACCGTCTGGCTATTCATTTGTCCGCCTTGCCCGAAATTCCGGCAAGTCAGGTCGCGTTGTTCAGTCATCGTCTCAGCGCAGCGGGCGCCGAAATTCCGCCACCGCGTGAGTTGACTGAGCGCGTTGTCGATACGCTTGAGCCGCAGGCTTGTCTGACACTTGGAAGCGACGAGTCCTATTCTTATAGCGCTGAATACCGTAGGCAAATGCCGTCGCTCGAACACCGTGCTGCGCTGGCCTTTCGCTACGGCGATAGGCTGACCGCCGATAAGGACGGCGTTGAGATACGTGTGTTGAGCGGCACCGAAACCCAGCGTATCCAACGCAAGCCTTCGGCCGAGAAGGCCTTGCGTAAAATCATGACCAAGCTCGGTTTTGCCAAGGTCACGCGTAAGACGCGGGCATTGCCGCAGAGCGCCGGCGAGATGTTTGATCTGCCAACTGACGACGCCTGGTTGGACTTTATTGAGCATCATCTGCCGGCCCTTCGAGAGGCCGGCTGGGACATCATTATCCACCCTGGTTTTTACTACGATGTCGAGGCCGTGGACCTTTGGTACGCGGATATTGAAGAGTCTCCTGGTCACGAATGGTTTGATCTTGAGCTGGGGATTGAGGTCAACGGCTCGCGCTATAGCCTGCTCCCCATTGTGCTGGAGCTGATCGTTCGCCAGCCCAAGCTGCTCGACGCCACTTTTATTGCGGAGCGCGCAGACGAGGAGCGCATATTGGTAAGCCTGGGTACTAGCGAGGGGACTAAGGTAGCGCTGACTTATGGTCGGCTTAAACCCTTGATGGCGACGTTGGGTACCTTGTACCAACGCGCGCCCGGCAGTGATTCGCTGCGATTGAGTGCGCCGGATGCGGCCCGCCTCAACGATTTGGACGGCATTCCCCTGGTCTGGCAAGGCGGTGAGCGTGTACGAAACTTCGCCAAGCGCCTTAAAGAGTCGACCCATGTGCACGTCGCGGCCCCTTTGGGGTTAAACGCTGAGCTGCGCGGTTATCAGCTCGAAGGTTTGAACTGGATGCAAACCCTGCGGGAGTTGGACGTTGGTGGCATTCTGGGTGATGACATGGGCCTGGGTAAAACACTGCAAGCTCTTGCGCACTTGCTCACGGAAAAAAACGCCGGTCGTTTGACCGCGCCAGCCTTGGCGATCATGCCCACCAGCCTGATCCCCAATTGGATGGACGAGGCCGCACGGTTTACACCACAACTCAATGTGTTGGCCCTGCACGGCGCCCAGCGCCAAGCCGATTTCACCCGGTTGGCTGATTACGATCTGGTGCTGACCACCTACGCGCTGCTGCCCCGCGACCTTGAGGTTTTGCAACCGCAACGTTGGAGTGTGTTGGTTCTCGACGAAGCGCAAAACATCAAAAACCCCAACAGCAAAGCTGCCCAGGCGGCACGTCAACTGGCTGCCGGCCAGCGCTTGTGCTTAAGCGGCACACCACTGGAAAACCACTTGGGCGAGCTGTGGTCATTGTTCCATTTCCTGTTGCCAGGATGGCTGGGAGACAGCAAGACCTTCAATCGTGAGTACCGTACCCCGATTGAAAAACACGGTAATGCTCAGCGCATGCAGCACCTTGGCGCCAGGATCAAACCGTTCCTGTTGCGTCGTAAAAAAGAACAGGTGGCGACTGAATTGCCACCCAAGACCGAGATTGTGCATTGGGTGGACTTAAGCGACGCCCAGCGCGACGTGTACGAAACGGTGCGTGTGGCGATGGACAAAAAGGTCCGCGATGAAATCACTCGGCATGGTGTCGCCCGCAGCCAGATCATTATTCTGGAGGCCCTGCTCAAACTGCGGCAGGTGTGCTGTGATTTGCGCCTGGTCAAGTCGCTGCCTGCGTCCAGGCTGGCACGCGCTGGCGCCGGCAAGCTGAGCGGTTTGATGGAAATGCTTGAAGAATTGCTCAGTGAGGGGCGGCGTGTTCTGCTGTTTTCGCAGTTCACTTCAATGCTGGCACTGATCGAGGAGGAGTTGAAGCAACGTGAGGTTGAGTACTCGATCCTGACCGGTGACACCCTTGACCGGCGTACACCAGTGAAAAACTTCCAGGAGGGAAAGGTGCCGTTGTTTTTGATCAGCTTGAAAGCGGGTGGCACCGGCTTGAACCTGACGGCGGCCGACACGGTGATCCACTATGACCCATGGTGGAACCCGGCGGTAGAGAACCAGGCCACTGACCGCGCGTATCGCATCGGGCAGGAGAAGCCGGTGTTTGTGTACAAGATGATCGCGCGGGGCACGGTGGAGGAGAAAATACAGGCATTGCAGTTGGAAAAAGCCGCGTTGGCTGATGGGGTTCTTGAAGGCGGGGCCAGTGCTGGGTGGAGGCTGGAGCAGCAGGATATCGAAGCGCTGTTTGCGCCGTTACCTGGCTGAACACCGCGTTGCTGCCATCGCAGGCAAGCCAGCTCCCACCCTTGAATGTATTCACAAATCAAAGGTGGGAGCTGGCTTGCCTGCGATAGCGATCCAACCGTCAGCGCTTCTCTTGCTTATTGGGCAACGGCGCAAACAGCGCCTCAATATCCTCATTACCCAACTGCCAATCCCCGGTCGTGCGCCCATCCAGCACACCCGCCGCCAGGTCAGACTTTTCCTTCTGCAGGTGTTGGATTTTCTCCTCCACCGTGCCTCTTGCGATCATCTTGTAGACGAACACCGGCTTCTCCTGACCGATGCGATACGCACGGTCGGTCGCCTGGTTTTCCGTCGCCGGGTTCCACCACGGGTCATAGTGGATCACCGTGTCGGCCTCGGTCAGGTTCAAGCCCACACCGCCAGCCTTCAAGCTGATCAGAAAAATCTGCAGCTTACCGCTCTGGAAATCCTTCACTGGCGTGCGCCGGTCGCGGGTCTGGCCGGTGAGTAAAGCGTAGGGCACGCCGCGTTTTTTCAGCTCGGCTTCGATCAGGCTCAGCATCGAGGTGAACTGCGAGAACAACAATATCCGGCGCCCTTCGGCAAACAGCTCTTCGAGCATCTCCAGCAAGCTGTCGAGTTTGCCCGAGCTGCTCCCTCGGGCGGGCAGGGTGGCGTCGTTGACCAGGCGCAGGTCGCAACACACTTGGCGCAACTTGAGCAGCGCTTCAAGAATGATGATCTGGCTGCGCGCCACGCCTTTGCGGGTGATTTCGTCGCGCACCTTCTTGTCCATGGCCAGGCGCATGGTTTCGTACACGTCGCGCTGGGCCTCGTTGAGGTCGACCCAGTGGATGATCTCGGTCTTGGGCGGCAGCTCGGTGGCCACCTGCTCTTTGGTGCGGCGCAGCAGGAAGGGTTTTATCCGACCGTTGAGGTGCTGCAGTCGCACCTCGCTGGCGCGCTTTTCGATGGGCACGCGGTAATCACGGTTGAAGCTTTTTACGTCACCCAGCCAACCCGGCAGCAGGAAGTGGAACAGCGACCACAGCTCGCCCAGGTGGTTTTCCAGCGGCGTGCCGCTCAGGCACAGGCGCTGGCGCGCATTGAGCTCGCGCGCGGCCTGGGCAGCCTTGCTGTTGGGGTTCTTGATGTACTGGGCCTCATCGAGGATCAGCACATGCAAGGGCTGGGCGGCGAGGGTGTCGATGTCTTTGGGCAGCAGCGCGTAGGTGGTCAGCAGCAGGTCGTAGTCCTGCAGGTTGGCGAAATGTTTCTTACGGCCAGCGCCGTATAGCGCCTGCACCCGCAGCTGCGGTGTGAAGTGCGCGGCCTCATCCAGCCAGTTGGGAATCAGGCTGGTGGGCATCACCACCATGCACGGTCGGTCGAGGCGCCCGGCGGCTTTTTCGCTGAGAATATGCGCCAGGGTCTGCAAGGTTTTGCCCAGGCCCATGTCATCGGCAAGAATCCCGCCCACATCGAGCTGGCGCAGCGACTGCATCCAGCTCAAGCCTTCCAGCTGGTACGGGCGCAAGGTCGCGTTCAAACCCTCGGGCGCCACGCAGGTGAAGTCCTTGATGTCGCGCAGGCGTTGGGCGAAGTTGCGGATCTTCTCGCCGCCTTCCCATTGCAGCGGCAGGTCTTCCAGCGGGTTCAGGCGAATGGCATCGGCTTTGGCCAGACGTAAGCTGGTGGTGCCGGTTTCCTGTAGGTAAAACTCGCCAAGGGTGGCCAGCACCGGCTTGAGTCGGCCGTAGGGCAACGCCACTTGCAGCGGGCCGTGGCCGTTGGGCAGGCCGGGAATATTCACCAGGATCAGCTCGTCGTCACGGCGCCGGGCGAGTTTTTCCGGGTTGAGGATTTCGGTGTGCGAACGCATCAGGTTGAGCAGGATCGGCAACAGGCTCAAGCGCTCGCCATTGACGATAATCCCCAGCTCCAGGTCGAACCAGTCGCGCTCAGGGCCTTCATCGACCGTGGCGTACCAGTCATCGACGGCACTAAGGTCGAAACCGAAATCTTCTTCTATTTGCAGCTCCCAACCCTCGGCGCGCAAGGTGGGCGAGGCGTTGAGCGTGAAGTTCAGCCACGCACTGTCATTGACCAGTTCGAACAGCTCGCCGGCACTCTCCGGCAGCGCCTTGCTCTGGCGCGTGGCGATCTTGAAGCCCAGCAGGCGCAGTTGTTCGCGATAGGGTTGCTCCAGCTCCGGATGGCGCTTGATGCGCAGGCTCTGGGTTTCCTGGCGCACGATGATGTCGGCGTTTTTCTGCCCGCTGACATAGTTGCCCAGGTAATTGAACGACAGCGCCGCACGGTGCTGGATATAGCGCTGCATCTTGCCATTACGCGGTTCAAACGCGCTGAACTCGACGCTGGCCAGCCACAGGCGCGGCACCGGCCGCACCTCTTCCATGACCACTTGTGGCAGCACCACACGGTTATCCAGCACGGCCTGGAGCTTTTCCAGCAGCTCGGCATCTTGCGCAGCGGCCGGGTAGGCCAGGGTTTCCTGGACCTTGAGCAGCACTGCCGCGATGTGTTTGCAATTGGTGTGCACCGGGCACGTGCAGCGGCTGTCCACCAGGATCAGCGTGCCCTTGGCCGATTCGCGCAGCGAGATGGTTTGTCGGTAAACATTGCCGCCCGAGCCTTCGCAGCTGGCGATGATGGTGCTGTCGCCGGACTCGACGATGCGCACGCGGTTTTCCAGGGCGTAGCGCCGCCCGCGCTCAAGGCTTTGCTCTTTAAAGCGATTGGCCCACGAAGGGGCCAGGGGTTTGGTCAACGACGACGTCAGGGGCATGGCGCTGGATCAGTCCTGAATGTCGGGCGGTGGCGCACTGGGTGGTTTGGCGGTCAGCGACGTGATCTTGATCAGCAGCGCCAAGTGGCCGCCATCGAGGTAATTAAGTTGGTTGTTCTTGGTGCGCACGTCTTGCTGGCTCAGGTGTTCGCTGGCAATCACGCTGCCGTTGGCGTCGAACTGGTTGATCCAGAAGTTCGCGTCGATATCGGTAAAACGCCCAAGCTGCAGGTTCAGCGTGCCTTCGATGGGGAACTGGCCGAACTGCTCCTGGCCGTCGGTAATGGCCAGCTTCACCGGTTGCTCGCCCAGGTTCTGATCCCAGGCGCGGTGCAGCAATACCGTGTAACTGTTGTCCGCGCTGAGCTTGTCGACGATGTTGCCCAGCCGCGGTGGGCTCAGCTTGTCGGTCGGCAGCCGCGCCGCGCC
The DNA here is from genome assembly GCF_965653655.1 of Pseudomonas onubensis. NCBI lineage: Bacteria > Pseudomonadati > Pseudomonadota > Gammaproteobacteria > Pseudomonadales > Pseudomonadaceae > Pseudomonas > Pseudomonas onubensis. Next base: position 28,320 of record NZ_CBFHAZ010000067.1, read on the forward strand.
GGCATCCCAGTTTTCCGGCGCGGCGCGGCTATTAATCACCGGCTCGGCGTTCTGGCGCACCAGGATCATTTCCACCAGGTACGGGCTGTCGGCAAACGCCGAAGGTGCGACCACCACCAACAACAAGCTCAGAATGCGGAACAGGCGCATGGGGGCGTCCTTCAAGCAGATTTCGGGATGAGGCGCTCAAACAGCGCCTCCAGGGTATTGAAGCGTTCTTCGGCACGCTCCATCGGCACCATGAATTTGAACAGCGTAGCCCCTTCGAACTTGTAGCGGTTGGGTTGGCCCTGAATCAGCTTGATCAGCACCAGTGGGTCCACCGGCGTTTGCGCCTCGAACTCGATGCGCCCGCCCTGCGGCCCGGCGTCGACCTTCTTGATACCCAGTTGTTCGGCCTGCAATTTCAGCAGCGTCAGGCGCACCAGGTTCTTGGTCGGCTCGGGCAGCAGGCCGAAACGGTCGATCATCTCCACCTGCAGGTCCTTGAGGCCCTCTTCGTCGGTGGCCGAGGCGATGCGCTTGTACAGGATCAGCCGCGCATGCACGTCGGGCAGGTAGTCCTCGGGAATCAGTGCCGGCAAACGCAGGTTGATTTCCGGGCCGCCGCCCAAGGGTTGGTCGAGGTTCGGTTGTTCGCCCTTGCGGATGGCTTTTACCGCGCGCTCGAGCATCTCCATATACAGGGTGAAACCCACCGCCTGGATCTGCCCGCTCTGGCCGTCGCCGAGCAGTTCGCCCGCGCCACGGATTTCCAGGTCGTTGGTGGCCAGTACAAAACCGGCACCGAGGTCCTGGGTGTTGGCGATCGCTTCCAGGCGCTTTTCGGCATCGGAGGTGATCTGTTGGCGCGGCGGAGTCAGCAGGTAGGCATAGGCTTGGTGGTGACTACGGCCGACACGGCCACGCAGCTGGTGCAGTTGCGCCAGGCCGAACTTGTCGGCGCGCTCGATGATGATGGTGTTGGCGCTCGGCACGTCGATGCCGGTCTCGATGATGGTCGAGGCGATCAGCACGTTGAAGCGCTTGTGGTAGAAGTCGCTCATGACCTGTTCGAGTTCGCGCTCGCGCATCTGCCCGTGGCCGATGGCGATGCGCGCTTCCGGCACCAGTTCGGCGAGGTCGGCGGCGCATTTCTCGATGGTCTTCACGTCGTTGTGCAGGTAGTAAACCTGCCCGCCGCGCAGCAGTTCACGCAACAAGGCTTCCTTGACCGTGCTTTTGTTCTGCTCCATCACAAAGGTGCGCACCGACAAACGCCGCGCCGGCGGCGTGGCAATGATCGACAGGTCGCGCATGCCCGACACCGCCATGTTCAGCGTGCGTGGGATCGGCGTCGCGGTGAGCGTAAGAATGTCGACTTCACTGCGCAGGTTTTTCAGCTGTTCTTTTTGACGCACACCAAAGCGGTGTTCTTCGTCGATGATCACCAGGCCCAGATTCTTGATCTTCACGTCTTCCGACAGCAGCTTGTGCGTGCCGATCACGATGTCGATCTTGCCTTCGGCCAAATCGGCGACGGCGGCGTTCACTTCCTTGGCGGACTTGAAGCGGCTCATCACTTCCACGCTCACCGGCCAGTCGGCAAAACGGTCGCGGAAGCTGTTGTAGTGTTGCTGGGCGAGCAGGGTGGTCGGCACCAGAATCGCCACTTGCTTGCCACCGTGCACCGCAATAAAGGCTGCGCGCATGGCCACTTCGGTTTTGCCGAAGCCCACGTCGCCGCACACCAGGCGGTCCATCGGCTTGGGCGCGAGCATGTCGGCGCGCACCGCTTCGATGGTGGTTTGCTGGTCCGGGGTTTCTTCGAAGGCGAAGCCGGCGCTGAACGTGGCGTAGTCGGCTTTCGGGTCGGCGAACGCATAACCTTCGCGCGCGGCACGGCGGGCGTAGATGTCGAGCAACTCGGCCGCCACGTCGCGCACCTGTTCGGCGGCCTTGCGCTTGGCTTTCTGCCAGGTCTCGGAGCCCAGGCGATGCAACGGCGCCAGCGCGTCGTCGCTGCCGGTATAGCGCGCGATCAAGTGCAAGCTGGCCACCGGCACGTAAAGCTTGGCGCCTTCGGCGTATTCCATGGTGAGGAATTCGGCGGCCTGGTTGTCGATCTCCAGGGTCTGCAAACCCAGGTAGCGGCCCACGCCGTGGTCGATATGCACCACGGGCGCGCCTTCGCGCAGTTCGGTGAGGTTCTTGATCACCGCGTCGTTGTTGGCGTCGGCGCGTTTTTCACGGCGACGGCGCTGCATCACGCGCTGGCCGAACAGCGGGCTCTCGGCGATCAGTGCCAGCGCCGGATCGTCCAGCAACAAGCCTTCGTCCAGCGGGGCGATGGTGATTGCCAGGCGCTCTTTGCTTTTCACAAAGTCAGGCCAGCTGTCGACGGTTTTCGGGCGCAGCTTCAGGCGTTCCAGCAACTCCAGCAGCACTTCGCGACGGCCGGCGGATTCGGCGGTAAACAGCACACGGCCAGGGAAATCGCCAAGGAAATTCGACAACGCTTCCAGTGGCTGGGTGGCTTTGGCCTGGATCGCCAAGTCCGGCAACGTGCTCGCCGGGAACCGTTCGCGACCGCTGCCGGCGTCCACGTCTTGCTGGCTGGCGACCACGCGCGGCCAGTTTTTCAGGCGGGCGAAGCAGTCTTCCACCGGCAGGAACAACTCGGCGGGCGGTAATAAAGGCCGCGAAGGGTCGACGCGGCGCTCTTCGTAGCGGTTACGCACGTCATTCCAGAAGTTTTCTGCGGCCTGCTCGATGCCCGGCAGCGAGAACACTTGGGTGTCTGCGGGCAGGTAATCGAACAGCGTGGACGTTTCGTCGAAGAACAGCGGCAGGTAGTACTCGATACCGGCCGGTGTAATCCCGCTGCTTAAATCCTGAAAGATCGGACAGCGGCGGAAGTCGACGTCGAAGCGTTCGCGAAAGCGCGCCTTGAAGCGCGTGACCGCGTCTTTTTGCAGCGGGAATTCGCGCGCCGGCAACAACTTGATCGACTCTACTTTGTCGATGGAGCGCTGGTTGTCCGGGTCGAAGGTACGCAGCGTCTCGATTTCGTCATCGAACAGGTCGATGCGGTACGGCAGTTTGCTGCCCATCGGGAACAGGTCGATCAACGCACCGCGCACCGCGAACTCGCCGTGTTCGTACACGGTGTCGACGCAACGGTAACCGCTGGCTTCCAGGCGCGTGCGCATCTGCTCCACATCGAGCTTCTGGCCTACATCCAGCACCAGGCTGCTGCCGAGCAGGAACTTGGTCGGCGCCAGGCGGTGCAGGGCGGTGGTGATCGGCACCACCAGTACGCCGTGGGCCAGTTCCGGCAGACGGTAGAGGCTGGCGATGCGCTGGGAAATGATGTCCTGGTGCGGCGAGAACAGGTCGTAGGGCAGGGTTTCCCAGTCGGGGAAATGCAGCACCGGCAAATCGGGGGCGAAGAAGCTCAGCTCCTGCTCCAGCCGCTCGGCGCTTTGGCTGTCGGCGGTGAGCAGCAGGGTAAAGCGCTTGGCTGCGCTGGCAGCCTCGGCAATGGCCAGGCTCAGGGCGGCACCGGGCAGGTTGCCCCAGTGCTGTTTACCTGCCGCAGCAGGGAGAAGCGGTAGACGCAGAACGGGCACGGAAGGTTGAGCTCCAAGCGTTGCGACAAAGTCGGTAATTGTAGCGGCCCAAGGTGCCGCCTGTCAGTTGCTGACTGAGCCTATTACGGTTTGCAGGAAATGTAGTGGCTAAGACAAACAATCGAGGGTTTTGACTCAATATGTAGTGCCATTTCGCGCGGATGTTTCGGAGGGTTACGGACAAGTTGGCACTATCGCGGCATGGGTGGCCTTCTGGAACCCGCGTATTTACTGGCCTGTAGCCGGGTGGTATTTTTTTGCAAGGGCTTTTTGTTGCGGTCGGCGCATTGCTCAACGGGCAGTCGGACGACATAATGTAGCCCCTTTTTTCTGCCCCTACATGTGGAAGGTTCCCGTGACTCAGAAGCCCGACCAGTGTCTTGGTGAATGGATCGACCGTGAAGCACTCGCTGAAGCGATGATTCCGCTTATCGGTCAGCTGTACCGCAATAACAATGTGGTGAGCTCGATCTATGGCCGCAGCCTGATCAACCAGTCTGTCATCGCGATTCTCAAAGCGCACCGCTTTGCGCGTCACCGTTCCGCCGACGACAGCGAACTCTCCGTCCACGAAACATTCCCACTGCTTAAAGCCATGAGCGAGCTCAAGCTCGGCGCGGCTTCGGTAGACTTGGGCAAATTGGCTTACAAGTTCCGCAAAGAAGGCGCCGGCCGCAGCGCCGAGCAGTTCGTGCGTGAAGAAATGGCCGAAGTGGTTGGCCAGCAAAACGCCGCTGCCCGCAAAGGTACTGACGTGGTGTTGTACGGCTTCGGTCGTATCGGCCGCCTGCTGGCGCGCATCCTGATCGAAAAAACCGGTGGCGGCGACGGCCTGCGCCTGCGTGCCATCGTCGTGCGCAAAGGCGCCGAGAACGACCTGACCAAGCGCGCCAGCCTGCTGCGTCGCGACTCGGTGCACGGCCCGTTCAATGGCACCATCGTCATCGACGAAGAAAACAACACCATCACCGCCAACGGTAACCTGATCCAGGTGATCTACGCGAAGAACCCGGCCGAGGTGGATTACACCCAGTACGGCATCAAAGACGCGCTGCTGGTGGACAACACCGGTGTATGGCGTGATGCCGAAGGCCTGGGCCAGCACCTGGCCTGCCCAGGTATCGACCGCGTTGTGCTGACTGCGCCTGGCAAGGGCAAGCTCAAGAACATCGTGCACGGTATCAACCACGGTGAAATCACCGCTGACGACAAGATCGTGTCCGCCGCTTCCTGCACCACCAACGCCATCGTGCCGGTGCTGAAGGCTGTGAATGACAAGTTCGGCATCGTGAATGGTCACGTTGAAACGGTTCACTCGTACACCAACGACCAGAACCTGATCGACAACTTCCACAAAGGCGATCGCCGTGGCCGTAGCGCCGCGCTGAACATGGTGATCACCGAGACCGGTGCTGCCACCGCTGCTGCCAAGGCCCTGCCTGAGCTGGCCGGCAAGCTGACCGGTAACGCTATCCGCGTACCGACGCCGAACGTGTCGATGGCCATTCTCAACCTCAACCTTGAGAAAGCCGCCACCCGTGAAGAGATGAACGAGTACCTGCGCTACATGGCGCTGCACTCCGACCTGCATAAGCAGATCGACTTCGTTAACTCGCAGGAAGTGGTGTCCACCGACTTCGTAGGCTCGCGCCACGCCGGTGTAGTCGACGCTGAAGCGACCATTACCCAGGACAACCGCGTTGTGCTGTACGTGTGGTACGACAACGAGTTCGGCTACAGCTGCCAGGTGGTTCGTGTGATGGAAGACATGGCCGGGGTTAACCCGCCAGCATTCCCGCGCTAAGCATCAGCAGTAAATGAAAAAGCCCCGACTGGTTCGGGGCTTTTTTGTGTCTGCTGGTTTTGTGGTGAATGTCAGGGCCTCTTCGCCAGCAAGCTCGCTCCCACATTCGACCGCATTTTTTCAGGCTATACACGGTTAAATGTGGGAGCGGGCTTGCTCGCGAAAGCGGTCTATCAAGCTCCGCCAACCACCGAAGCCTGCGCCGTCCGCAATTCATGCCGATTGCCTTTAAACAGCACCAACGTCGCAATCAACCCCAACACCGCCGCGCCACTCAGCCAAATCCCCGGCGCCGCTTTGTTATCCAGCACATGGATCAAATAAGTACAGGCCGCCGGCGTAAACCCACCAAAGGTCGCGGTCGCCAGGCTATAAGCCAGCGAAAACCCAGTGGTGCGCACTTCAATCGGCATGATCTCGGTAAGCGCCACCACCATCGCCCCGTTGTACGAGCCATACAGGAACGACAACCACAGCAGCACAATCAGCAAATGGCTGAAGCTCGGATTTGCCACCAGCCACGACAGCGCCGGATACGCCGTCAGAATCGCCAGAATCGTCGCCGCCAGCAGCAAGGGTTTACGCCCGATCTTGTCGGACACCGCGCCCATCACCGGCAGCCAGATAAAGTTGGAAATGCCCACGCACACCGTCACCAGCAATGCGTCGAAGTCGGACAGGTGCAGTTCGGCCTTGCCGAAGGTCGGCGTGTAGGCGGTGATCAGGTAGAACGACACGGTGGTCATCACCACCAGCGCCATGCCGGCGATGACGATGCCGAAGTTCTGGCCGATCGAGCGCACGATTTCCTGCAGGGTAGGGCGGTGTTTACGTGCCTGGAACTCAGGGGTTTCTTCCAGCGAACGGCGGATCACGAAGATCACCGGCACGATCAGGCAGCCGATCAGGAACGGTACACGCCAGCCCCAGTCGCCCATCTCTTCAGGGCTGAGCCAGTGGTTGAGGCCTACGCCGAGCAAACCGGCAAACACCACCGCAGCCTGCTGGCTGGCGGACTGCCAACTGACAAAAAAGCCTTTGCGGCCCGGCGTGGCGATTTCCGCCAGGTACACCGACACACCGCCCAGCTCGACGCCGGCGGAGAAGCCTTGCAGCAACCGGCCAAACAGCACCAGCAACGGCGCCGCGACGCCCAAGGTGGCGTAGCCGGGCACGCAAGCGATGAGGATGGTGCCCGCAGCCATCATGGCCAGGGTAATGACCAGGCCCTTTTTACGGCCGTGGCGGTCGATGTAGGCGCCGAGGAAAATTGCGCCCAGTGGCCGCATCAGGAAGCCGGCGCCGAAGGTTGCAAGCGATAGCATCAGCGAGGCGAAGGCGCTGTCGCTGGGGAAGAAGGTTTTGGCAATGGCCGTGGCGTAGAAGCCGTAGACCATGAAGTCGAACATTTCGAGGAAGTTGCCGCTGACAACGCGAAAAATCGCCTTGCCTTTGCCCGTTGTGGTGGACATGTCATGCACTCATTTTGGCTGTCTTATTAGTGATCCCTGGTCATCACTCGTCCTTGCTGCTGTTTTGTAACCATATGTGTATTGGCCACTAGCGGCAATAAAAATTGATAGCAAGCTGACTAAATGCGCAATTGTCGGGGGCGATGAAAATCAAATGTGGGAGCGGGCTTGCTCGCGAATGCGGTGCGTCAGTCAGCTTATGAGTCACTGATGCACCGCATTCGCGAGC
>NZ_CBFHAZ010000068.1:0-34998 GCF_965653655.1 Pseudomonas onubensis
GCGGTGATTCAGTGACGAATTTTTCGACTGACACTCCGCATTCGCGAGCAAGCCCGCTCCCACATTAAAAACATTGTTGCATCAGGCCTGAACATTTCTCAGCGGCGGCAACTTCGCCAGCTTCAGCGCCACCAGCAGCGCACCCATCAGCAACGCCACGATAAACCCGCCAATCCCGTTCCACCCGGCAAAGTGCCAGAAGAACCCGCCCGCCGTCCCCGCAATACTCGACCCCACGTAGTAGCAGAACAGGTACAGCGACGACGCCTGCCCTTTGGCCTTCACCGCCCGCCTGCCAATCCAGCTGCTGGCCACCGAATGCGCGCCGAAGAAGCCGAAGGTGAAGATCAGCATGCCCGGCACCACTAGCCATAGCGGCGTGAACAAGGTCAGCAGCATCCCCGACAGCATCAACACGATGGTGCCCCACAGCACGCGACGGCGGCCGAGTCGGTCAGCCAGGGAGCCGATTTTCGCCGAGCTGTAGATGCCCGACAGATACACCAGCGACAACAGGCCGACCACCGCCTGGCTCAGCTCGTAGGGCGAAGCCAGCAGGCGATAGCCGATGTAGTTGAACATGGTCACAAACGCGCCCATCAACAGGAAGGCTTCGAGGAACAGCCACGGCAGGCCCGCGTCCTTGAAGTGCATGACAAAACCGTCCACCAGGTTGCGGGGCTTGAGGCTGCTGGCGCGGAAGTTGCGCGATTCAGGCAGGATTTTCCAGAACACCGTGGCCGCGATCAGCGCCAGGGCGCCGATAATCAGCATTGCGGTGTGCCAGCTTACAAAGTCGATCAACACGCCGATGATCAAACGCCCGCTCATGCCGCCAATCGCGTTGCCGCCGATGTACAGGCCCATGGCCAGGCCGATGTGCTGGGGGTGGATCTCTTCACTCAGGTACGTCATCGCCACGGCGGCCAAGCCGCTTAACGACAGGCCCACCAGCGCACGCATCAGCAGAATGCCTTCCCAAGTCGGCATCAAGCCGCTGGCGATGGTGGCCAGCGCGGCACAGAACAATGCAGCAACCATCACCGGCTTGCGCCCCAAGCGGTCGGAAATCGGCCCGGTGATCAGCAGGCCCAGCGCCAGCATCGCCGTGGCGACGGAGAGGATCAGGCTGCTTTGTGCCGCATTGATGGAAAACTCGTGGGACAGCGCCGGCATCATCGGCTGCACGCAGTACAGCAGTGCAAAGGTCGCAAACCCGCCGGAGAACAGCGCCAGCACTGTGCGCATGAACATCGGCGTGCCTTTTTCGATGTACTCGTCATTGAGCTGAGCGACCACCTCATCCAAAGCGGTGGTCGGGACTTCTTGAGCGAATGGCGCGACAGCAGATTTCACGGGGACCTCGGGGAGGAAAAGCCTGCCAGGACTGGCAATACGAAAAAGAATATAGCTGCCTAATGATTCTTTCCAATATATTGTTCGACCTGTTTAAGAGCTTTTACGACCTAATGAGGTTTGCATGGAATTGCGTCACTTGCGGTACTTTATTGCCGTCGCCGAAGAGCTGCATTTTGGCCGCGCCGCGCAGGTGCTGGGCATCTCGCAACCGCCGTTGAGCCAGCAGATCCAGGCGCTGGAACAGGAGGTCGGCGCACGTTTGTTTGAGCGTACCAACCGTCGGGTGGAGCTGAGCGAGGCTGGCCGGTTGTTCCTGCAAGAGGCGCGCTTGGTGCTGGCGCAGGTGGATAAAGCCGCCGACGTGGCCCGCCGCGCGCAATTGGGCGAGCTGGGCGAATTGAAGATCGGCTTCACCTCGTCGGCGCCATTCAACTCCAGCATTCCACAGGCGATCTTTGCGTTTCGTAAAGCCTTCCCGGCGGTGCACCTGAATCTGCAGGAAATGAGCAGCACCGAGGTGGCCGAGTCGCTGGTGGATGAGTCGATTCAGGTGGGCTTGATGCGCCCGCTGCCGTTGCCGGATTCTCTGAGCGTAATCGAGTTGATGCGCGAGCCTTTGGTTGCGGTATTGAATGCTGGCCATCCGTTGGTGGAAGGCAGCGAGCGCGGCCTGCACCTGGCGCAACTGGCCGAGGAACCGTTTGTATTTTTCCCACGCACCTACGGCAGCGGCCTCTACGCTCAACTGCTTAACCTGGCCCGCGATGCCGGCTTCAGCCCGCACTTCGCCCAGGAGGCCGGGGAGGCGATGACCATCATCGGTCTGGTGGCGGCGGGGCTGGGGGTGTCGGTGCTGCCGGCGTCTTACCAGCGCATTCGCATTGATGGCGTGGCCTATCGCACCTTGCTCGATCGAGAGGCCGTGACGGCGGTGTGGCTGGTACAACGCAAGGGCGCGCAAACGCCAATGGCCAAGGCCTTTGTGGAGCTGCTAGTGGCGAGCGGGCTTGTTGTGGCGAGCGGGCTTGCCCCGCGTTGGGTTGCGCAGCGACCCCAATAAAAATCACCGCGTTATTTCATGTTGATCACGTTGTCAGGTTTTGGGGCTGCTGCGCAACCCAACGCGGGGCAAGCCCGCTCGCCACATGTACTGTACTCGTCGTAAGGACGGCGGCGCTTTGCCACCGATTGCAGGCGACCTGTTTTCAGGCATACTGGCCGGGTTCCCGAAAGGGGCTTGTGAGACTCTGAGGATCCTGGGTAACCAGCCATCGCAGAGCCGGGCAGGAAGCGGCGATGACAAGCCAACCTGTTTGTGAAGAGGGCGCCGAAAGGCGCCCTTTGTCGTTTCTGCAGAACTGAAAGCCTCAGTTCTGTTTCAACGCCTCCACGCCATTGATACCCGCACTCTGCAAGCGGGCCATGATGTCGCGATCCAGCATGCTGACCCAGCGGTTGTAGTTGCGATGGATCTTGCCGTCCTTGTAGCCCAGGTCGCGGCTGTCACGGTAAGTGATGGCGTAGCTGGTGCGGGTGTAGCGGATGTCGATTTCGGCGTGGAATTGGTTACGCACAGTGATTTCGGCCTGCACCAGATGCGGGCTCAGGCGTTGCACGGTCCATTCGCGTTTTTGCAGGGCCGCGACGATCACCTGTTTGATGTTTTCTTCGCTGAGCTGGGCCGTGGCGGGCAAATCGTGCTGGGTGTTGAGCACGGGTTTGTTGGTGCAACCGGCGATGGTCAGCAGGGCCAGAGTGATCAGCGTGGCGCGTAGCAAGGAAGACATTCCGTTTTCTCCAATCAATTAAAAATCAGCACCAGCGGCGAAAGATCAACGAAGTGTTGACGCCGCCAAAGGCAAAGTTGTTGTTCATCACGTAGTCGTTGTGCATTTCGCGAAACCCACCTTGCAGGTAATCCAGCTCGCCGCATTGCGGGTCAACGGTATCCAGGTTGAAGGTGTGCACGTACTGGTCACGGTTCATCATTTCGATGCTGAACCATGACTCCAGCGCACCACAGGCGCCCAAGGTGTGGCCCAGAAAGCTCTTCTGCGAACTGATCGGCATGCGGCTGCCGAACAGGCTGCTGGTGGCCAGCGTCTCGGCGATGTCGCCTTGGTCGGTGGCGGTGCCATGGCCGTTGACGTAGCCGATGGCGGATGGCTCAAGCCCGGCATCTTCCAGCGCCAGCTCCATGGCGCGGCGCATGGTTTTCTGCTCCGGGCGCGTGGTGTGCTGGCCGTCGGCGTTGCTGCCGAAGCCCACCAGTTCGGCGTGGATATGCGCACCGCGCGCCAGGGCGTGTTCCAGTTCTTCGAGTACCAACATGCCGCCGCCTTCGCCGATCACCAGGCCGTCGCGGCCGCTGTCGTAAGGGCGTGGGCTGGTCTGTGGCGCATCGTTTTTAAGGCTGGTGGCGTACAGCGCGTCGAACACCATGGCTTCGGTGGGGCACAGCTCTTCGGCGCCGCCGGCAAGCATCAACGGCAAGCGGCCGAACTTGATCGCCTCGTAGGCGTAGCCGATGCCCTGGCTGCCGCTGGTGCAGGCGCTGGAGGTTGGGATCAGCCGCCCGGTGAGGCCAAAGAAGATGCTGATATTTGCCGCCGTGGTGTGCGGCATCATGCGCACGTAGGAGTTGGCATTCAGCCCCTCGGCCACCGAGTTCAGCAGCATATTGCCGAACGCCTTGATCTCATCGGTGCTGCCGGTGGACGAACCACAGGCCACGCCCATGCGCCCGTCCTTGATCGATTCATCGCCGAGCAAGCCGGCATCCTGCAACGCCTGTTCCGCCGCCCACACCGCCAGGCGTGAGACGCGGCCCATGCTGCGCAGTTGCTTGCGCGTCCAGTGGGCAGGCACGACGAAATCGTCGATCGGCCCGGCCAGGCGCGTGTTCAATTCGGTAAAACGGTCCCACTCATCCATGCGCCGAATACCGCTGCGGTTGGCGCGAAAGTTGGCGGCGATGGTGTCCCAATCGCTGCCCAGGGAGGTCATGCCGGCCATGCCGGTGACGACGACGCGTTTCATCAGCACAAGCCCCCGTTCACGGCCAGCACTTGGCGCGTGATATAGCCGGCCTCGGCCGACATCAGGAAGTTCACCGCACCGGCGACTTCTTCCGGGGTGCCCATGCGTTGCGCCGGGATCATCTTCATCAGTTCTTCAACCGGCACGTTTTCATCCAGCATCGCCGTGTCGATCAACCCGGGTGCCACGCAGTTGACGGTGATCTTGCGCTTGCCCAGTTCAATCGCCAGCGCCTTGGCTGCGCCGATCAAACCGGCTTTGGAGGCGCTGTAGTTGACCTGGCCACGGTTGCCGATCAAACCGGAAACCGAGGTGATACAGACGATACGGCCAGCCGCGCGACGACGAATCATCGGCATCATCACCGGGTGCAGCACGTTGTAGAAACCATCCAGGTTGGTGCGCATTACCACATCCCAATCGTCTTCCGACAACGCCGGGAACGCGCCGTCACGGGTCAGGCCCGCGTTGAGCACCACGCCGTAATAGGCGCCATGTTGCTCCACGTCGGCCTCAAGGATTTGCTTGCAGCTGGCGCGATCCGCCACATCAAATTGCAACACCCGCGCCTTGCGACCCAATGCCTCGATCTCGACTTTTGCCGCGTCCGCTTCAGCGCGGCCACTGCGGCAATGCAGCACGATGTCATGCCCGGCCTGGGCCAGGCGCAGGGCAATGGCGCGGCCGATGCCACGGCTGGAGCCGGTGACCAGTACGGATTCAGTCATGGCGTTGCGTCCTTCGGTTCTTCTAAATAGTTGGCCGCCTGGGGCGGTCGAAATACGTTCAAGCGTGCGCTGGCCTGGATACCGTCGCCGGTGAGGTGGCATTCGAACACACCCATGCCGTTGTCGTCTTCCAGCGAGCGCAGGCCGTGGATGCGCAGCTCGGCACCGGCCGGGAAGTGCTCCACGTTGCATTCAAATTTGCGCGTGCCGAGCAGGAAACCCAGTTCCACTGCCTCGCCGTTCTGGCGCGCGCGGCAACCGGCATAGGCGGCGACGCTTTGCGCCATCAGCTCGATGCCAACCCAGGCCGGCAGGCTGCCATCCGGCCGGTTGAACAGGCCGCCGGGCTTGACGGTGGCGCGGGTGTGAACCTGCTCTTCATCGAACGACAGCACCTGGTCGATCAGGATCATGTCGCCCGCGTGGGGCAGCAGTTCGGCGAGTGGCCAATCGATCATGGGGCCTCCGCGATTATCAGGCTGACGTTATTGCCGCCGAAGGCAAACGAGTTGCTCATCAGGCAGCGTTTTTTCAAGGTGTCGCCGGTCTGTGCCCACTGCAACGCGGGCAGCGCCGGGTCGGCTTGGCCGTCCCACACATGCGGCGGTACACGGTCATGCACCAGGCTCAACCAGCAAAACGCCGCTTCGAGAGCGCCTGCGGCACCGAGGGTGTGGCCGCTCATGGGCTTGGTCGACGAACACGCTACGCCTTGAGGAAACAGGCTGGCGACGGCCAGGCTTTCCATGGCGTCGTTATGCTGCGTGGCGGTGCCGTGCAGGTTCAGGTAGCCGATGTGTTCCGGTTCAAGTTTGGCGCTGGCCAGCGCTTTGCGCATCGCCTGCAACGCACCTTTGCCGGTGGGCTCGGGCGCGGAGATATGGTGCGCATCGCAACTGGCGCCGCTGCCCAGCAGGGCAATCGGCGCAGGCGTTTTAGTCATCAGAAACAGCACCGCCGCTTCGCCGATATTGATGCCGTTGCGGTTCACCGAAAACGGATTGCAACGCTCGCTGGCGACCGCTTCCAGCGCGGTAAAACCGTTCAGCGTCAGCTTGCACAAACTGTCGACACCGCCGCAGATCACCGCATCACACACATCCAGGTCGAGCAGGCGCTGGGCGCTCATCAGCGCACGGGCGCTGGAGGTGCAAGCAGTAGAAATCACATAGGCCGGGCCGCTGACGTGCAACCAGTCGGCGAGAAAATTCGCCGGTGCGCTGAGTTCTTGTTGCTGGTAGTCATAGTCGCCCGGGAACTGCTGCTCACGCAGGTAATGCGCGATGCCACGGCTGGCTTCATCGATACCCGAGGTGCTGGTGCCCAGCACAATACCAACCCGCGAGGCGCCGTAGGTGTGGATTGCCTGGCGCAGCTCGCTTTCAATCTGCACGGCCGCTTCCAGCAGCAACTGGTTATTGCGGCTGCTCTGCGGGCGTAGCTCAGCCGGGATTGCCACCAGCTCGCTGCGCACACCGCCCACCGGCAGCACGCGTTCCGGCACCCAACCGCCTTCGGCGCGCATGCCGGAGCAATCGCCGGCAAACAGGCTGCGGCTGACTTCAGCCGGGCCGCGGCCCAGGGCGCAGATCACGCCCAGGGCATTCAGGTAAGCCGTCATCGCGCCGCCCCAAGTGGCGTGATGCGGTAGCTCAACGGCTGGCCCGCCATGTTCACGCTGAACACCTCGGAGGACTGATACACGATCTGCCAATGCCCCGGCAGCGTGCGCGTCAGGTCCCTCGCCTGTGCGCTCGGATACAGCGTGGGCACGTCATCGGCTGAGGTCAGCGCAAACAACAGTGCGGCAAACAGCTCACGCGCCTGCGGATTGGGCGGTAGCAAGCCGTCGGCCTGCCACTGGCCATTGATCAGCTTTTGTCGGGCCTGGGGAATGCCCAATGGGTCCATCATCGACCAGCGAATGGCCGCGCCTTCGCGCTGGATTACCAGCAGCCAGTCCTGGGTCTCACCGTTTGCCCGGCGCTGCACGTGCAGTTGCATGGGCAAGGCCAGGGCCGGGGTTTTTTCGGGCAGCGGCGGCTGGCTGACGCAGGCGCTCAGCAGCAACAGGCAACTTATCAACAGCATGCGAATCATGTTTGGGCGCTCGCTAAAGGTTTACGCGCCACGCAGTTGACCAGGGTTTCTTCGCGCTGGCCAACCGGCGGCGGGTTGCGCAGGCCCCAGCGTTCGAGCAGGCCGAAATCGCTGGAGCGGCTCCACCACAAATACGGGTACGAAACGTTCTGCGGGCCGAACTCAAAACCCTGCTCGCGCAACATCTCCAGGTATTCTTCAGCGCTCTTCTGCACATGCATCGGGTGGCGGAACAGCCAGCGAATCACCCAGGTGTCGATATAGGCTTCGGTGGATTCGGCAAACAGCAGATAGCCGCCCGGCTTGAGCACGCGATAGAACTCTTTTAAGGCGCGATGCTGTTCAACCAGGTGGTGGAAGGTCTGGTGGCAGAACACAATATCGACGCTTGCGTCCGGCAGCTGCAGCGTGGCGCAGTCGCTGCCGATCAGCTCAATGGCCAAGCCTTGGCGCTTGGCTTCCGCCTGGCTCAGCTCAAGGCTGTGCGGGTCGGCATCCAGGCCGATCAAACGCTGTGGCGCGAACACCTGCTGCAAATACTGGAACGATTTGCCCTGGCCGCAACCGGCGTCCAGCAACACCGGCGCCACCGGCAGCGGGTCGGTGAACAAGCTGCGCAGGTCGTTGATCGCCACGCGCAAGACGTGGTGCTGCCAGGTGTGGCTGCGCAGGAACCAGAAACCGAACCGGGTTTCTTCGACGTAGTTTTTACTCAGGTATTGGCTACTCATACCGGCTCATCCGCACAAAATTCCGAGAGCATCCGCAGGCGCCGCTTGGGCTCGCTGACAAACGGGTTGCGCTCATCCCAGGCGTAACCGGCGAGGATCGAGCTGATCATCCGGCGAATCTCGGGTGAGCTGCCTGGGTGAAAAATCACGTCCTGGAAGGTGCCTGCATACCAGCCTTCGACATAGCAACGGAAGGTGTCGACCCCGCGTTTGAGCGGCTCGGCGAACTCGGTTTGCCAGTCGATATTTTCGCCCTTGAGTTGGCGACTGAGCAAACCCGCCGCCATGCTCGCCGAGCGCATGGCGATGGTCACGCCGGAGGAGAACACCGGGTCGAGGAATTCCGCCGCATTGCCCAGCAGCGCAAAACCTGGACCGTGCAAGGTTTTGACGTTGGCCGAATAGCCGGCGAGGGTGCGTGCAGGCGTATCCCACACGGCGTGTTGCAGCACGCCCGCCAGGCTTGGCGTCTCAGCGATGAAGCCGCGCAGGCAAGCATCGAGATCGCTTTCGCGGCCCTCAAAGCGTTCTTTCGCAGCGACCACGCCTACCGAGCAGCGGCCATTACTGAACGGGATGGTCCAGAACCAGATATCGCGCTGGGTCGGGTGAGTGGTGACGAGGATTTTGCTGCGATCAAAACCTGGGTGTGTGACGTGATCTTCAACGTGAGTAAACACCGCCTGGCGCACCGGGAAATTCGACGGCGCTTCCAGGTCCAGCAGGCGCGACAACACACGGCCGTAGCCGCTGGCATCGAGCACGAACTTGGCCTTGAGGTGATACGCGCTGCCGTTCTCGCGGCGCACATGCAGGTAGCGGCTTTCACCGGCGAAATCCACGCCGACGATGCTTTCGCCGTAGCGAATCTCTACGCCTTGCAGTGCGGCCTGATCGGCCAGCAACTTGTCGAACTCGCCGCGCTGCACCTGGAAGGTGGTCGGCTTGCCGTTGCTGAAGGTGTCACTGAAATCAAACGCACTGTAGCGCTCGCCCCAGGCGAACGCCGCGCCGGTTTTTACCTGGAAACCCGCAGCCTGCACGGCGTCGAGCATGCCGGCCTCTTCGATAAAGTCGATGCAGTGCGACAGCAGGCTTTCGCCAATCGAGAAGCGCGGGAAATGCTCGCGCTCGATCATCAATACATCATGCCCATTGCGCTTTAACAGCGCGGCGGCGATAGCGCCGGATGGCCCGGCACCGATCACCACCACCTGGCGACGTTCCATTTCAACTGTGGGCACGAGGGCTCCTTGCCACTTTGGCGATTAACACATTCATAAGGCGTGCTTCTGATGCCCGGCCCAAGGCGCCAGCATAAAGCTGAACGCCAGGCCTAGGCTGACCGACAGGCCGAAATTACTCACGGCGGGTGTACTCGACACCGCCAACAGGCCAAACGACAACCAGGTCGTCAGCGCCGCCAGCAGCGTACCTAAAAGACTCACGGCCGCGCCGCCGATTTGCTCGCGCATCAAGATCGCATAGTCGACGCTGATGGCGGTGACCAACAGCAGGCCGAACAGGCTGAACAGGGTCAGCGGCTGGCCCAGCCAACCGAGGCTGGCGAGGCTGCACAGCGCCGCGAGCAGTGGCAGGGCGACGATGCGCAACGCGCCGCCAAAGCCGAACGGCATGATCAATAAAAGCACGATCAGCACACACGACATCAACTTCAATTCAGCCGCGCTGATCTGCGTGTCGGCAAACACCCGGTTCAAATCACCGAGCCGGTCGACCAGTTGCACGCCGGGTAAATCCATGGCCTGCACACGCAACAGCGCCGGGTTGTTCAGGCCTTGCAGGCTGACCATCGCCGCCACGCCGCCGTCCACTGGCCCCAGCCACAAGGTGCGCCAAGGCTCAGCCAATGGGCCAACCAGCGCGGCGTCGATGTCTTCGGTGGGCAGCGCTTGCAGTTGCGTGACTTCGGCTTGCAGCGCGCTGGCAGGCACGCCCAGGTCCAGCAATGGCTGCCAGTGCGGCGCGAGGTTGTTCAGCGCAGCACGCAGTTGTTGCTGCTCAGCCGGCAGGCTCACCAGTTGGTTGAGCGCCAGGTAGCCTTGCAGCTTGCCCATGTTCACCAACTGATCCAGGCGTTCGCCCAAGGCGGCCTGGCGTTCCAGCAACTGCTGCTGGTTGTCGGCGCGCACCAGGAAAAACTGGCTGGTGGGCTGGAATCCGGTGATACGCGCCACGGCCTGGGCTTCTTGCAGCAATTGCGGCGGGGCGCCGACCCATTGGCGGATATCGTTTTTACTGTTCAAGTGCCACAGGCCGCCCGCGCAAAACAGCAGCAACAGCGCCAGCAGCACTGGGCTTGGCATGCGCTTGAGTAACGCGGCGCGCAATAGCCACAGGCATTCGGCAACCCGCAGCGGCCACTGAGCCGGGCGCAGTTCGACGCCCTTTAGCAGCGCCGGTAGCAGGCACACCGCCGACAGGTAGGCACCGACTAAACCGGCGGCGGAGAACACCGCGATTTGCGTGAGCGCCGGGAACGGCGTCCAGGCCAGCGCCAGGTAGCCAATGCAACTGGTCGCCAGGCTCAGGCTCAGCCCCGGCAAGGTCAGACGCAATGCCGGCCAACTGCGCCACGGTTGCAAGCTCCAGCTTTTGGACAGGTAGTGCAGCGGGTAATCCACCGCCACGCCGATCAGGCTGGAGCCCAGCACCAGGGTCATCACATGCATATGGCCGAACAGCGCCACACAGGCCACCGCGCCAAACAGCATGCCCACCAGCACCGGCACAAACGCCAGCAACACGCGCCAGCGCCGGAACGCCAGCAACAGCAACAACAGGATGCCCAGCGTGGCGCCGCCGCCCACCCAGGTGATCTCCCGCGTGGCCTGTTGCTGCCCGTTGGCGGCGTAAAGCAGGCCGCTGGCGGCGAGCAGTTGCGCGCCTTGCTCGCTGGCCTGTTCGCGACTGGCCTGGAGCAGGTCCGCCACTTGCAGCGGCAGTTTCATGTCAAAGGCATTGCCGGTGGTGCGCGCACGCAGCAGCACCCAGTTTTTGCCGTCGGCATCGGCAATCAATGCGCCGCTGCCGATATCCAGCTGCACCGAACCGTGCTGCGGCTGGCTGTTCTGGATGCGCCCGGTAAGGCCCAGCCAATCGTCCTGGCTCGCCACCAGGCTGAACCCGGTGAAAGGGTCGAACAGTGCTTGCACGCGCTGCTGGATGAACGCGTCGGGCTGCTCGATCAGTTGCTCGCGGTCCTTGGCCGAGAGCATCGCCAGCCGTCCGCGCAGCAGTTGTTCACGCAGTGCGGGCAAGTCGGCTTGCAGGTTCCACTGCACTTTTTCAAACAGCCCGCTGGCTTGCCAGCGATCACCCAGCTGCTGGGCGACGTCCACGGCTTTTTGCCGGTCGGCATGCCCCACCAGCACCAGCATTTCGCGGTTCAGTGGCTCCTGCATGCGCTGTTCGGCCTTGAGTTCCAGCGCGTCCGGCGTACTGCCCGGCACCAGCTCCATCAGGTTGGCCGACAACGGCGCACCATGGCGCCACTGCCAGCCGGCCAGGGCCAATACCGCCACCAGCAGAATCAGGAACAGCCGTGGCAGCCAGCGCTCACTGGGCAAAGTCGTGTTGCTCCGATTCGCTCAACGGTTGGCCGGCAGTGCTGTCCTGCATGCGCAGCACGGTGCTGTCGCCCTGGGTTTCGAGCAGTTCGATTTTTTGCACCAGCTCGCCGCCGTCGATATTGATCTGGGTGAATACCTGCTTGAGCAACAGCGAACGTGGGACCAGCGTCAGCTTCCAGTGCTCGGCTTCGCCTTGCAGCTGCAAGTCGAAATCGCGTTGCAAGCCGCTGCTGTCGCCCTGGAGTACGGCGAGGAACAGGCGATTCTGCTCGGCGCCGGCGCTCTTGTTCGGCAGCAATTGCCAGCCATTGGCGTCACGCCGGGCAATGCCTTGGGCGCTGATGCGGTAGTCCTGTTGCAGCGGCGTTTTCAGCAGCCACAGCAGGCCGTGGTCTTTGGCGAGTACGAACGTGCCTTTGCTGACCAAGGGCTGGGGCAGGGCGCGCAGGTGTTTTTCCTGAGTGAATTTGCCGTGGATTACGGCGGGTTTGGCCAGTTGGTCGCTGAGTTGCTGCAGGTCGAAAGCCTGTGCGAGACTTGGAATGCAAAACGACAGAACGAATGCGATCAATGTGGGAGCGGGCTTGCTCGCGAATAGCCTGAGTGCGCCGCGTAGTGTCAGGCGAGCTGCGTTATCGTTAACGACCTTCGCGAGCAAGCCCGCTCCCACACTGAATCTCATTTCAGGGCTCTCTCTACGGCGTCGGTGAATACTTTTGGGGAAGCCAGCTGCATCTCGCGGCTGGCGATTTCTACCGCCACTTGCACGGTGCTGGCGCGAGTGAGGCGTTCACCGCTGGCGAGGTCGGTGATCAGGTAATTCACCTTCAAACGGTTCTCCCATTCCACCAAACTGGCGCGCACATTGATGGTCTGCCCGAACACCGCGCCGCGCACATAGCGCAGCTGAATGTCGATCACCGGCCAGGCGTAGCCGGATTCGAGCATCGCCGTGTAGTTGTGGCCGAGCTTGTCCAGCAACGCGCAGCGCGCCACTTCCAGGTACTTCACGTAATGCCCGTGCCACACCACGTTCATGGTGTCGACATCAAAAAACGGCACGAGGATTTCAGTGTCGCAATGCAAAACGCCCTGGCTACGCATGCAGCCTCCAGTGTTGCTCGGCGATACGTTTGAGGCACAGGCGCAGTTCGCCTTCCAGGGCGCGGTCTTCGATCACCGGCGGGAAGTCCTTGGCCAGCGCTTCATGCATGGCCGCCAAGGCCGGTGGCAGTGGGCGCGCGTCTTCAGCCTGGGCACGCAGCCACACGCCTTGGTTGGCGGCGAGCAAGGTGGCGGCGGCAACCTGTTCGGTCAGCTCCAGCACGCGGATTGCGTCGCGGGCGGCGATGGTGCCCATGCTCACCTTGTCCTGGTTGTGGCATTCGGTGGAACGCGAGAACACGCTGGCCGGCATGGTGTTTTTCAGTGCTTCGGCGGTCCAGGCGCTGGTACCGATCTGCACGGCCTTGAAGCCGTGGTTGATCATCGCGCGGTCAGCTGGCGCGCCGGACAGGTTGCTCGGCAGGCCGTGGTTGTAACGCACGTCTACCAGCAGCGCGAGCTGGCGGTCGAGCAGGTCGGCGACGTTGGCCACCAGGGTCTTGAGGCTGTCCATGGCAAAGGCGATATGCCCGCCGTAGAAGTGCCCGCCGTGCAGCACGCGTTCTGCTTCGGCGTCGATAATCGGGTTGTCGTTGGCGCTGTTCAACTCGATCTCGATGAACGAGCGCAGCCAGTTCAGGCTGTCGGCCAGCACGCCCAACACATGCGGTGCGCAGCGCAGCGAGTAGCGATCCTGCAAGCGGTGCAGCGGCGCAGTCGGCGCATCAATCGCCAAATCTTTGCGCAGCCACGCGGCCACTTGCATTTGCCCTGGGTGCGGCTTGGCGGCGAACAGGCGCTCGTCGAAGTGTTCCGGGTTGCCTTGCAGCGCCACCACGTTCAACGCGGTGATGCGCGTGGCCAGTTGCAATAGGTAGTCGGCACGGGCGAAAGCCAGGCAGGCGATGCCGGTCATCACGGCGGTGCCGTTCATCAGTGCCAGGGCTTCCTTGGGGCGCAGTACCAGCGGCTCCCAACCGAGTTCACGGTGCACGTCGGCAGCCTGGCGACGTTCGCCACGGAACAGCACTTCGCGCTCACCGGACAGGGTCGCAGCCACGTAGGACAGCGGCGTCAGATCACCGCTGGCGCCCACCGAGCCTTCTTCCGGGATCAGCGGCAGCACGTCGTATTCCAGGAACGCATGCAGGCGCTCCAGCAACTCCACACGCACACCGGACACGCCATGGCACAGCGACTGCAAGCGTGCGGCGAGCACGGCGCGGGTGGCTTGGGCGTCGAGCAACTTGCCCAGGCCGCAACCGTGGAAGGTGTAGAGGTGACGCGGCAACGCCTCGACGTGCTGCAACGGCACCGCCACCACGCAGGAGTCGCCGTAGCCGGTGGTCACGCCATAGATCACGCCTTCCTTGTCCAGCAGCGAGTCGAGGAACTGCGCGCCCTTGGCGATGCGCTGGCGATAGGCTGCGTCAGCCTGCAATTGCGTGGGCGCCTGGCGGTTGGCCAGGGCCAGCACGTCTTCGATAGGCAGGTGGCGTTCGCCAAAAATTACCGGCTCAAGATGCGGGGTCATCGGTCTTCCAGAAAGGGTAAAAGTTGAACCATTGTTGGGGCGCCTCCAGGCAAAACTCGCCCAGGCGTGCGGCGTAGCGGGCGGCCCACTGGGCGATGACGTGCTCGCGGGTGCTGCGCTTCCATTCGATCAAGGCGGCGAACGGCTCGATGCTCAGGCGATAGCGGCCGTTGTGCTTGAGGCACATCAGCAGGTTGACCGGGCATTTAAGCAGGCCGGCCAGCAGCCACGGGCCTTGGGGGAACGCGGCGGCATGTCCAAGGAAATCCACCCGCACTTTGCGCCCGCCGTGCAGCGGCACGCGGTCCCCGGCAATCGCCAGCCACTCGCCCTCGTCCAGGCGCTGGCTGAGCAGCAGCATGGTCGCCGGGTCCAGCTCGCTGACCTGAATCAGGCGCAAATGCGTGGCCCCGGCTTCGCCCAGCAGGCGGTTGAATTGTTCGGCGTGCTTGGTGTGCACCAGCACGTTCATGGTGACTTGCTCGCCAATCTCCGCGAGTGCGCGGCATACCTCAAGGTTGCCCAAGTGCGCGCCCACCAGCATCTGGCCGCGCTCGCCACGTAACTGCCCGCGCAATTGCGCCGGGTCGTTGATTTCGATCTGTTCGATGCGCAGCTTGCCGTTCCACACGTCGAGCTTGTCGAGCAGGGAGTCGGCGAAGGCCATGAACTGCGCGAACACGCTTTTATGGCTGGGGCGCAGTGCGTCGCGCCCGCTCCAGTCGGCCAGGCGCTGCTGGTATTCCCAGGCGCTTTGGCGCGCCGTGCGCCCGAACAGGAAAAAGTACAAAACAATGCCGTACAGCACCGGGCTCAGCAGGCGGCGGCCCAGCACTTTGGCCGCGAACGCGGTGAGCTTCATCAGCCAGAAGCTGCCGCGCTCTTCGCGGTCGGCCCAGTGTTTGGTGCTGTCGCTCATGCCTGCCACCGTCGCCATAAAATCATTGGCGCGCGCACCAACATGCCGAAGAACAGCCGGGTGTGCATGGCGCTGATGCGCACGTTGTCGCGGAACAGGCGGAAGTGTGACACGCCGTCGGTGGGGTAATGCACCTGGGTCGGCAGCCAGCGCATCGGTTGGTTGCGCCAAGCCAGGCGCACCAGAATGTCGGAGTCGAAATCCATGCGCGTGCCGATGTACGCCGAATCCATCAACGCCAGGGTGGGTGCCAACGGGTACACGCGAAAACCGCACATCGAGTCGCGAATCTGCAGTGACAGGGTGTTGATCCACACCCACACGTGGGTCAGGTAGCGCGCGTACAAGCGGCCCTTGGGCACGCTGTCGTCGTATTCGGGGTAGCCGCAGATCACCGCGTTAGGGTGCGTGCGCGAGGCGTCGAGGAAGCTGTCGACTTCACGCAGGTCATGCTGGCCGTCGGCGTCCACTTGCAGGGCGTGGGTGTAGCCCAGGCGCGCGGCTTCGCGGAACCCGGCCATCACGGCGCCGCCTTTGCCTTGGTTGTTTGGCAGGGTCAGCAAGGTGACGTGATTGAGCGTTGCCAGTTGCGCCAATACCGCCGCGCACGCCGGGCTGCTGCCGTCATCCACCAGCAGGCACGGCAGGCCGCTGTTCAGCAGGCTGTGCACCACGGCGGCTACGGCGGTTTCGTGGTTGTAGACCGGGATGAGGGCGCAGGGGTTATGCATGCTGACAATTCCCAGGCTTACCGCGACCCTTGTGGCGAAGGAGCTTGCTCCCGCTGGGCTGCGAAGCAGCCTCAACCCAGTCGACCGAGAGCATCCTGGTACATTGCGGTGCCTGGGTTGGGAGTGCTTCGCACTCCAGCGGGAGCAAGCTCCCTCGCCACAAGAGCTTAAGCATGCGCGGCCACCAGTTGTATCCGGCCGCTGGAGCACGCCGCATCGCCGTTGCGGTAGGCGAAGTACAGCTTGCCGCGTTCCGGGTCGAAGCGCAGGTGCAGTTCAACCTGATCACCAGGGCGCACCAGTTGCTGGAACTTGAGCACTTCCATCCCGGCAAAGGTCGCGGGTAAATCCAGCAGTTGCTGGCCGAGGTTGAAGGCCCATTCCACCTGCACAACGCCCGGCAGCACCGGCGTGACCGGGAAGTGGCCGCTGAAGTAGGCCAGGTCCGGCGGGATGCTCAGTTGCAGGGTCCACTCACCGTTGGCTTCGACTTGCTCCAGCACCTGCGGCGCCTTTGGCCGTGGCGCCAGCAGCAATGCTTCTACGTCAGCCTGGGGCAGTTTGCCCTGGCTGTTCAGCGGCAGCTGGCGCAGCAAGCGCCAGCGTCGTGGCAGGGCCAGGGCTTCGCAATGTTGGCTCAAATGTTCGCGCAGGGTTTGGGTGACGGTACGGCGGCCTTGGTTGCGCAGCGCATGCAGGCCCTCGGCGCTCAACACCACCAGTGCGCCGAGTGAAGCGCGGTTTTCCTGCACCACGCCCAGGCGGGTTTCAGCGACCCAGGCGTGGGTCAGTAATGCCTGTTCGAGCATGGGCAGGGAGATGCGTTTTTCTTCCAGCTTGACGATGCGGTCCAGGCGCCCGAGCAGCTCGAAGCGCCCATCGGAATGAATACGCGCCGCGTCGGCGGTTTGTTCGATATGCCCGGCCGGCAGGTACGGCGAGGCAATGCGCAGGGCGCCGTCGGCATCCTGGCTCAGTTCCACATCGGCAAATGGCTGCCACGGCTGTGCGCCCTGGCGCCAGGCGATGCCGCCGGTTTCCGAGCTGCCGAGGATTTCCGTCGGCCATTGCTGCAAGCGGTCGTACAGGCTGCCGGCGGCTTCCACCGGCAGCGCGCCGCCGGAGGAGAACACTCGCGACACTTTACTCAGTGCGGGCCAGTCGAGGTTATCGCCCATGCGCTTGAGCAGTGCGGGGCTGGCGACCCAGGCAAATTGCGCATGTTCGCGGCTGGCGCGCTGCATGTCTTCAGGGAAGGCCAGTTGTTTGCGCACAAGGGTGCGACCGGCGCACAGCGGCCACAACACGCGAAACAGCAAGCCGTAGATGTGCTGGGTGGCCACGCTGCCGATGATGCAGGCGTCTTTGAGGTCGGCGCCCCACAGCGCTTCCAGCGCCGCCACTTCGTTGGCCAGTTGGCGCAGGGTCTTGTCGATACGCTTGGGCTCGCCGCTGGAGCCGGAGGTGCACAGGCTCAATTGGCAGGCGTCGAGGTCGAGCGCGGCAGGGCTCAACGGCGCTTGAGACAGCGCGTCCAGGTCGGTTGCGTCTACCAGCCAGGCGTCTACGCTGTCGTCCCAGCGTTGGCGGGTCTGCGGTTGCAGGTCGGCAGGCAACAGCACGCTGACCCCGGCACGCCAGGCGCCCAGCAGGGCAATGGCCAGCACGCCTGCGTCTTCCAGGTGTACCGCCAAGCGCTGGAAGCCGCGCGCCTGCAGGCCCGCCGCAAGGCTCAGGGCCTGCTCACAGAGTTGGGCGTGATTCATCGCAGGTTCGGTGGTGACCGAACGTTGTTCCAGCGGCTCAAGCAGCACGTGCTCAAGTTTCAACCCATTCATACGCGGCCTCGAACCCTTTGTCGTACCAGCCATTCCACGGCAAACAGCAGCCCCATCAGCCCGTAGGCGATGAGGCCGTTGTACAACGTCCACCAGCTCAGCGGCGCCCACAGCGTGAGGGCGGCGGCGAGCAAGCCATTACACAGAAAAAACACGCTCCACACCACGGTGACCTGGCGCGTGTACACAATTGCTTTGGGCGGCAGCTGCGGGTCGGTCATGCGTGCAAGACGCTCGACCATCGGCGGCCCGTATTTGAGGCTCAAGCCGAACAGCGCCAGCATGAACGCGCTGACCAGGCTCGGGTACCAGCGCAGCCACTGCGGGTTGTCGAACCAGGCCAGCAGCAGGCAGAACACGATCACCGCCACGGCCATCCAGCGGCTGCCGGGGCGCCGCGTACCGGTCAGCGCACGCAGCAGCCACAGGCTGCCCAGCAGCAAACCGAATTGCCACGGTGCAAAGTGCTCGGTGCCGTAATACACCGCAAAAGGGTACAGCAGCCCCGCCAGCAACAGGCCAAGGCCGATAAGCCGGCTCATGCGGCAGGCTGGACCAGACAGTACACCGCCTCAACCACGTCGTTGACGGTGCGCACCGCCTTGAACTCTTCGGCGGCGATCTTCTTGCCGGTCTTGCGCTTGATATGGTCGATCAGGTCCACGGCATCGATGCTGTCGATTTCCAGGTCCTGGTACAGGTTGGCGTCAAGGGTGACGCGCTCAGGCGGCAGTTCAAACAGCTCCACCAAGGCATCGCGCAGGGTGTTGAAAATATCGTCACGAGTTTGCATGGTCCGGTCTCAAGCTGCCTTTTTGGCCGTGACGAATGCCGCAAGGCTGGCCACGTTGGTGAAGTGATTGCGCGTGTCTTTGGCGTCGGCATCGATCTTGATGCCGTAATTTTTCTGGATCGCCAGGCCCAACTCCAGAGCGTCCACCGAATCCAGGCCGAGGCCTTCGCCGAACAGGGTCTGGTCGCTGCCAATGTCGTCGGGGCTGATGTCTTCCAGGCCCAGGGCCTCGATGATCAGCACCTTTATGTCGTGCTCAAGGCGTTGTTGGTCGCTCATCTTCGGCGAGCTCCTTAATGAAATAGTGATGCAGGTAATCGTTGAGCTTGCGTGAAGCCTGGGGCGCGGGCCCCAGTGTGGCAAACGCCTGTGGGTCTATATCGGCACCGACGCGCAAACTGAAGTGAAAACGGCGCTTGGGAATGCGATACCAGGGTTCGGCCTTGGTCAGGGTAGTGGGGCTGACCTTGATCACCACCGGGGTGATGATTGTCGCACCGCGCAGTGCAATGGCGGCACCACCGCGATGAAAGGCCGGTGGTGCGCCGGGCGTGGTGCGCGTGCCCTCGGGAAAGATAATCAGCGTCTGGCCTTCGCGCAGCGCATCGGCCGCCGCATCGAGCATATCGGCACTGCCGTCATTGCTGATGTATCCGGCGTCGCGCACCGGCCCACGGGTGAACGGGTTCTGGAACAGGCTCTGCTTGACCACGCAGTTGGTCTGGCGCATCAGGCCGATCAAAAACACCACGTCGATCAGCGACGGGTGGTTGGCGACGATCATCTGGCCTGGGCGGCCGAGTTTGTCGGCGCCTTCAACGCTGTAGGTCAACACACCGGCGCGTTGCATCAGGCGAATAAACAGCCAGAACAGTTTGCTGATGGTGTGGCGGGCACGGCGCTGGTGTTTGGCCGCGCTGCCTGGCAGGCAACTGAGCAGCGGGAACACCAGCAAACGCAGGCACAGCCCGCCGACGCCAAAGCAGAAGAAGCTCGCGGCGGTCGCGAACAGGCGCCAGTAGTAGGCGTCCCGTGGCTTGTCGGTCAGGGCTTGTGTTGCCAGTTCCATACACGGTTCTTCCAGGCATGTTGGCAGGTGGCCTGCTCGGTAAGCAGGGTGCGCAGCAGGTTCAGGGCGTGGGGCCACTGGGTTTGAGTGAGTTGGACAGCGCCGCTGTTTAGTTCCAGTCGCCACTCGTCGCCCGGGGTCAGCAACAGGCCGAGGGCGTAGGGGAAGGGCACATCATGGATCCAGTCGGCGTAGGCCGCGGGCGGCTGTTCTTCGGTGATCACCAGCAATACCGCTGGGGCGCCTTCATTGAGCAGCGCAGCCGCTTCGAGCATGCCGTGTTCCAGGCCGTCGCCGGCGGCGGCGAGGGCGGTCATTTCGCAGGTCTCATTGCGCAGGATCGACCACAGGCCAATCACTGCGTTATGCACCGACAGGCTGAATTGGGTGGGCGACAGCGGCTCGTCGTTGGCCAGGTCGCTAAGGATGTCGAGGGTGCGCGGGGTTTCGCCGTGCCGGGAAATAAACACCAGCGGCAGGTCTTGCCGACCTTCGGCCAACGGCCAGCCCACGCTGAACGCCATGCGCGCCAGCCGGCTCAGGCGGCGGCGCTGCATGGCGGGCAGGAAGGACACATCGGGCGACACATCGCTGGCCGGTAATACTACCGGAGCCTGGCACCAGGCACGCCAGTCGTGCGCAGTCTCCAGGCCCGGAGCCCAGGCGCGCCATTGGTCGATATTGAAAGTGATCACTGAGAAGTTATCCCGCCCCTGCGGGCTTCCATGTGCAGCCGTTGGCCCCGAATACCGGGACAGGGAACCATGGCCGAATGGCGCGCATTATCCCGGTGCTGTGGGGTTCTAGCAAACTTTGGTAAAAAATTGTTCACGGATGAATACAATTTGCCCGGAAAGATTTACAGATTGTCCTTTACCCGCGCCGTGTGTGGATTGTAGGACTCTTCCTTTTGTGCGGCGGGTGATGCGCCAGTGCATGGATGAACGAGGTAGCTAACAGGCGCTTTTGCCCTCTACACTCGGACATTCATTGATACACGGAGGTTTTTTCCATGCGGCGTGTGGTGTTCAATCAAAAAGGCGGCGTTGGCAAGTCCAGCATCGCCTGCAACCTGGCGGCGGTGAGCGCCAGCGAAGGCTATCGGACCCTGTTGGTGGACCTCGATGCACAGGCCAACTCAACCCAGTACCTCACAGGGCTGACCGGTGACGATATCCCGATGGGCATTGCCGACTTCTTCAAGCAAACCCTGTCTTCCGGGCCGTTTTCGAAGAAAAACCAGGTGGATATCTACGAAACGCCATTCGATAACCTGCACGTGATAACCGCGACTGCCGAGCTTGCGGACCTGCAGCCCAAGCTTGAGGCCAAGCACAAGATCAACAAGCTGCGAAAGCTGCTGGATGAGTTGAGCGAAGATTACGACCGGATTTACCTGGATACGCCGCCGGCTTTGAACTTTTATGCGGTTTCGGCGTTGATTGCCGCCGATCGCGTACTAATCCCGTTCGATTGCGACAGCTTCTCGCGCCAGGCGCTGTATGGTCTGTTGCGTGAAATCGAAGAATTGAAGGAAGACCACAACGAAGGCCTCGAAGTGGAAGGCATCGTGGTCAACCAGTTCCAGGCCCGTGCGAGCCTGCCGCAGCAGATGCTCGATGAGTTGATTGCCGAAGGTTTGCCGGTACTGCCGGTGTACCTGGCCAGCTCGGTGCGCATGCGCGAGTCGCACCAGGAGAGCAAGCCGCTGATCCACCTGGACCCACGGCACAAACTGACGTTGCAGTTTGTGGAGCTGCATAACTTGCTGGAAAATGCCTGATTTTACAGGCGATGCAAGTCCCCTGTGGGAGCGGGCTTGCTCGCGAATGCGGTGTGTCAGTCGGCACATGAGCTGACTGAACTACCGCATTCGCGAGCAAGCCCGCTCCCACATTTGTGTTGTGTTTCAGCAGGGGATTTGGATTGTTCCTACGAAGGCTGTAGGAAGGGTCTGGCAAATGGGGTTGTGGGTTGTATCGTTGCCTACAGCTAAGCCAGAATCGCCCGGCTTGTGCGTCTGGATGGGCGTCTCTAAGGTTGGCCGGTCGCTGAATGTTCAGTGATCGGGTTTAGTAGCCCGAGTGTGATAGCCGAAACGTACAAGTGTCATCTATCGGACTCTCTGGTCTGAGCATGATGGTGGCTGTGCGTAGGGCATCTTCGGGTGCGCCGGTCTTCGGCTTTCCACCGGTCTACTAACCTGCGTACAGCTGCCACCCTTCCGTTTAGTAGCGGTGTGATGGCGGCCCAATTCAGGAAAGTTTGATTATGCCAAACGCTACTAACGTATTCTGCGTATCACCCAATCTCCCTACCGAAACCCTCGTGCTTAACAGCTACGAAACCTTCTCTTCCGTTCGAACCCTATTGCTCAACCTGTCCAACGACCTCACCGGCGAGCACCGCGACGTGGCCCTGGCCATCCATCAATTAAGCGAACTCGGCGTAATGCTGGTCGGCCAGATGATGGACCACGAAGCCCCCGTAGCTCGAGCTTAAAACACGGTCAAAATGTGGGAGCGGGCTTGCTCGCGAAAGCGGAGTGTCAGCCACTGTATTTGGCACTGACCCACCGCATTCGCGAGCAAGTCGAACCGTCGCACCGCCGCTCCCACACTGTCCGGTGTTGCTCAGAAAACCCGATTAAACCCCTTGGCTACGCAACCAACTCATCAACTGCGGCAACGGAAACGCGCCACTCTGGCGTGCCACTTCACGGCCGTTCTTGAACAGAATCAAACTCGGAATCGAGCGAATCCCCAGCTGCGCGGACAGCTGTTGATTAGCCTCACTATCAAGCTTGGCCAACCGGCACTTGCCCTCCAACTGCCCAGCCGCCTGTTCAAACACTGGCGCAAACGACTTGCACGGCCCGCACCACTCAGCCCACACATCCACCAGCAACGGCAGGTCACCCTTGATCTGGCTAGCGTAGTCGCCTTGTTTCAGCTCGAAAGGCTTGTTCAGCAACACAGGCTGCTTGCAGCGCCCGCATTTAGGCGCATCACCCAGGCGTTCGCCAGGGATGCGGTTGAGACCGTTGCAATGCGGGCAGGGGATTACAAGAGGTTCGGACATGGTGGGCTCCTTAGGTACGGCCAATAGACTGTATTTGGAGCCAGGTCCGGGGTTTATCAAGATGCGCAGGCAGTGACTCATCCGCTCACAGTTTGCCCATGTGGATGCGAGGCCCAGTATCTAGGCTGTTCGAGCGTGTTCTGTTTTGCGCCATCTGTCTGTTTGCGGTTATCGCAAATTGCGATAGTCGGGAATCGGGTTTAACCTTCATAGCAAGATGCGATAAGGATGTTGCATGCGAGTGATCAGCGAGAAAAGGATTTGGGAAGCAAAGGAAAAGTGGCCGCGTTCAGCAACAGCGTTGGACCAGTGGTATCGGCTAATGAGGCGAAACACTCCCAAAGACTTCGCGGCGATGAAAGCCACGTTTCCCGCCACGGATAAGGTCGGGGAGTTCCACGTATTCGATATCGGAGGCAACAAGCTGAGGTTGATCGCTAGCGTGGAGTATCGGGCGCAGCGCGTTTACATCAAGTATCTGCTTGATCACCGAGATTATGAGAAAGACAAATGGAAGGAAAAGATAAAATGAGCGCGCTTATGCGAGTAGCGGCCGAACACTGGCAGTTTGTTTCACCCGTGATGCGCAAACCAGAAAACGAGTCGGACTACGACGCGCTGGTGTGTGGCTTGGACGAGTTACTGAGCCTGATCGGTGAAAACGAAGACAGCCCGCTGATGAGCCTGGTGGATATTCTCAGTGACTGGATCGAGGCTTACGACCATGAACACCGCCCAATGCCGGTCGCCAGTGGTGTCGACGTGCTGCGATACATGATGCGCGAACACGGTCTCACTCAGAGCGACCTACCCGGAGTAGGCGCACAATCGGTCGTCTCTGAGGTATTGAGCGGCAAGCGCCAGCTCAACCTGCGGCAAATTCGTTGGTTGGCCGAACGTTTTGGCGTAACGGTCGAAACCTTTATTTAGTCCCGTTCTGATCGTTCCCACGCTCCGCGTGGTAATGCATCCCGTGACGCTCCGCGTCACCCGTGCGCAGATTCACTGCAAAAGGCGGGACGCAGAGCGTCCCAGGCGGCATTCCCACGCAGAGCGTGGGAACGATCATCTTACGACGAGCAACTAATCTCCAAATGCTTGCCCCAGTCCGGTGGCCGCTGGGCGTATTGCTCCATCCCTGGCTGTTCCTCAAAGGGTTTGGAAAGCGCTTCATGCAGGCGCCGCACTTCGCTGTAATCGCCTGATTCGGCAGCCGCGATGGCGTTCTGTGCCAGATAGTTACGCAGGATGTACAGCGGGTTAACCGCGTGCATGCGTTCACGGCGTTGCTCTTGGCTGTAATCGCCATCCCGTGCGACACGGGCCTTGTACTGTTCGGCCCAGGCATCAAACCCGGCCAGGTCGACAAAGTCATCGCGCAAGCGCGCCACGGCCAGTGCCGCCGACTCGTCACCCAGACGGCGGAAGAACAACGTGTAGTCCACGCCGCTGTTCTGCATCAGTTTCAGCAAGCGTTCCACCAGTGGCTGGTCATCGTCTTCGGCGGTGGTGAGCCCCAGGCGGCGGCGCATCAGGTCCAGGTAGTGCGCCTGATACAGCGGCAGGTACAGGCCAAGGGCTTCTTTTAAGGCATCCACGCTGATAAACGGCGTCAGCGCCTGGGCCAGTGCGCTGAGGTTCCACTGCCCAATCGGCACCTGATTGCTGAAGGAGTAACGCCCTTCATGATCGGAGTGGTTGCAGATGAAGTGCGCGTCAAAATCATCCAGAAACGCAAATGGCCCGAAGTCGAAGGTGATGCCCAGGATCGACATGTTGTCGGTGTTCATCACGCCGTGGCAGAAGCCATAGGCCTGCCATTTGGCGATCATTTCGGCATTGCGCTCGACGATTTCACGGAACATTGCCAGGTACGGTTCAGGCTGCTCGCGGCATTCGGGGTAATGCAGGTTAAGCACGTGTTCGGCCAGCTCGGCCTGTTGCTCGGGCTTTTTGGTGTAGTAGAAATATTCGAAATGGCCGAAGCGGATATGGCTGTGAGCCAGGCGCAGCACCATGGCGCCGCGCTCTTGTTTCTCACGCCATACCGGCGTGTCGGAGCCGATCACGCACAAGGCGCGGCTGCTCGGGATACCAAGAGCGTGCAGGGCTTCGGAAGCGAGAAACTCACGAATCGAAGAGCGCAACACCGCACGCCCATCGCCCATGCGTGAGTACGGCGTCATCCCGGCGCCCTTGAGGTGCAGGTCCCAATGCTCGCCAACCTGGTTGTACACCTCGCCCAGCAACAACCCCCGGCCATCGCCCAGTTGTGGGGTATAGCCGCCGAACTGGTGCCCGGAATAGACCATCGCCCGCGGTTCTGCTTCGGCCCACAGTTTGTGGCCGCCAAACAGCTCGGCAAATACCGGCGTTTCGGCCACGGCCGGGTCGAGGTCGAGCAGGGCCATGGCGGCATCGCTCGCCACCACAAGGCGCGGCGCGTCGAGGGGCTCCGGCAGAACGTGGGTTGAGAACGCGTCGCCCAGGCGTGCGAAGCGGTTGTCGAAGGTCAGTTCGTCGAGGGCTTTCACCGGCCATCTCCAGCAGAATGTCCGAGCATTCTGCTGGGGATAGGGCGTTTAGTCGAGTTTGCTCGGCGGCGGCTCTTGCACGCCGCCGTCGTTGGCGGGTTTGGCCGGGGTGTCGACTTCCACCAGTTTGTATTCCTGGCCGTGAAGGTTCTTGAGGTAGACCTCCATCTGGCGGAACGAGATGTTGATGTGGTGGTTCTTGAACTCGCGGTTGATAAAGCGGTTCACCTCGTCGATCACCGGGTTACGGTCACCGAGGTCGCGCACGTGCATGCGCAGTTCGTGGTCGAGGGTGCTTTCGCCGAAGTTGAGGAAGTACACATGGGGTTCCGGCTCTTTCAGCACGCGCGGGTTTTCGCGCGCGGCCTTGAGTAACAGTTCCTTCACCAGATCCAGGTCGGAGCCGTAGTCCACGCCCAGCTTCAGCGTCACGCGGGTGATGGTGTCGGTCAGCGACCAGTTGATCAATTGCCCGGTGATAAACGTCTTGTTCGGGACAATGATGTCCTTGCGGTCGAAGTCGGTGATAGTGGTGGCGCGGATGCGGATCTTGCTCACCGTGCCCGAGAGGTTGCCGATGGTGATGGTGTCGCCGATGCGCACCGGGCGTTCGAACAGGATCATGATGCCGGAGATAAAGTTGGCGAAGATCTCCTGCATACCAAAGCCCAAGCCCACCGACAGCGCCGCCACCAGCCATTGCAACTTGTCCCAGCTCACGCCGAGGGTGGACAAGGTGGAGACGAAACCGACGCCGGCGATCACATAGGACAGCAAGGTGGTGGTGGCATAGGCGCTGCCTTGGGCCAGGTCCAGCTTGGACAGCACCAGTACTTCGAGCAAGCCGGGCAGGTTGCGCGCCAGGGCGAAGGTGATGCCGACGATGATCGAGGCGCCGAGCAAGTCGCCGATGCTGATCGGCACCATGCTGATATTGGCGCCGGTGCCGCTGGTGTATTCGTAGAGGGTCACGTTGTCCAGGTAGGAGAACACGGTGATCAGGTCTTTCCACACCCAGTACAGCGCGGCGATAAAGCCGCCGAGCAAGGCCAGGCGGATCAGGCGCATGGACTGTTCGTTGACCTGCTCGATGTCCAGGGTCGGTTCTTCGATGAATGCTTCGCCATCGCCGGCTTCCTTGGCGGCCTGGCGTTTGGCCAGGGCGCGGGCATAGGCCAGGCGCCGCGCAGCAACCCCGAGGCCGCGTACAAAGGTGGCCTCGATGACCAGCCAGAACATCAGCAGGTACAGCGTGTTGATCAGCCGGTCGCTGAGTTTGAGCGCGGTGTAGTAGTAGCCAAAGCACACGGCGATAAACAGCGCGACGGGCAGGGCGGTAAACACCAGGCCCACGGCTTTACGGAACAGTGAGGCTTTTTCGTGGGTCGGGCTGTGCAGCAGCAGGCGGCTCAGCAGCCAGGCCATCAGCGCGTAGCAGGTCAGCACCACGGCGATGCCCAGCACGTCGTCGGCCAGCGCGGCCGGTTGGTGTTCGGCGATGGCCACTACGGCGACCAGGGCCAGCACCACCAGCCCGAGCTTGCGGATCCAGCCCTGGAGGAATTCGACCTGGGGCTTTTCCCAGCGGAAATGCAGTTCGGCCACGCCACCCGGCGCGAGAATCCGGTAGGCGGTGTAGAACACCAGCCACGCCTGGGCGATCAGCAGCAAGGCCGCGCCCAAGTTGGCGTTTTGCCCACGGGCGTCGATTTGCAGTGCGTAGCCGCACAATGCCAGCGCCAGGGCCACCGGCAGCGCCAGCAGGATATTCACCAGAATCGCCACCGGCGTGTGCCATTGGCTGTCGCGCTTGAAGTGGCCGATATCGAGGTGGATCTTTTTCAGGCGCGCGTACAAGGCTTTACGCCGCCACAGCAGTGCGCCAATCAACAGCAGCAACGGCAAGAACAGCAACGGGCGCTGGGTCAGGCCGTCATACAGTTCGCTGACGCTGGAAGCCCACGGCAGGGTGGTGACTTGCTTGGTCAGGTGGTCGGGTACGGTTTCCAGCCACTCGGTGTCCAGCGGCTTGTTGCTGGGGATCCAGAACATTTGCTCGTCGAGGGTGGCGCGCAGGTTGGTGGCGGTGCTGAGCAGTTGTTTCTGGTTCAGTTGCAGGGTGATGGATTCGTTCAGCAGCGCGCTCAGCTCACGGCTCAGGCGTTCGAGCAGGTCGCTGCGGGTGATCGCCAGTTCCAGCAGGGTGCGACGCAATTGAGGCGTCACGTCATCCGGCGACTGGTTGGCCAGCAGGTTATCCACATAGGTGCTGGGCGTGCTGATCAGTTCGCGTTGCTGGTTGACCTCGAACTGGTACAGGCGAATGTTGGCGATGTCGTCCGCCAGGTTGCGGTCCACCGTCAGGCGCGGCAGTGCCTGTTTTTGTTTGTAGAGGATCTTGGAGAGCAACAGGCTGCCCTTGAGCACGTTGATCTGCTCATCCAGGGCCGAGTCGCTTTGGGTGACGGTGTCCAGTTGCTGCTTGGTCTGCAGGTTTTTCTGGGTCAGATCATTAAGGCGGTCAGTGCTTTTGAGCAGGTAGTCGGAGAGCTTGAGGTTGGCCGCGCTTTCGGTCGCGAGCAGGCTGCTGCCGCCGGCCTTTTGCGCTTCGATGGACTGCTGGGTCACGGTCTGCTGGGACTGGGCCAGGCGTTTCTGGTTGATCAGGGTTTGCAGGTCCTGGATCTCTTGTTCCAGGCGCGCGGTCTTTTCTACCACCAGGTCATGCTGGCTGTTGCCCAGGTCTTGCAGTTGGCTGTTGCCGGCCAGTTCCTGGCGGCGCAGCGGGATCAGGGCGTTAAGGGCCGCAAGTTCGGCATTCAATTGGTTGCGCTGGTCGCCGCTGAGGGTTTTGCCGTTGTCTTTACCGGCCTTGAGGATCGAATTGATCTGCTGGATGCGCGTCTGGCTGCTGCTGATTTCGGTCTGGGCGCGCTCGGGACGGGTTTGCGCGGCGATGGTCAAGCTGTTGGCTTCGGCCAACTCTTTTTGCAGGTCGCCTTGCTGGGTGCTGCGTTGCACCAGCAATTGCTCAAGTTGCGGCACGGGCAGCGAGGCATAGCGTTGGGCCACGGGGACGATTTTAGTCGCCTTGAGCCGCACCAGTTCACGCTGGTTGTCGGTGGTCTGGCGCGGGGCGTCTGCCAGCTGGCGCTTGAGGTCGACCAGGCGCTGCTCGTAATCCTGCTTGTTGCCCAGGTACGTCAACGTCTGTTGCAGGATGCTTTGCAACGCCTTCATGTCGGCGTCGGGCAGCTTGCGGTCGGGCAGCTTGTCCAGGCTTTGCTGGATGGCATCGGTGCTGGGCGGGTCAGCGGCGTAGACGTTGCCCACGCAGAGGGTCAGGCCCAGCAGGGCAGAGGCTAAAAAGGTGCGCAGTAGGGTCATGGATACCGGTCGAGCAAGGTAAAGAGGCTGGTGGCGTGGCGCCATAGCCCCGCAGTTTAGAGGAAGAGTCCAGGGCCTGGACGACTTCCTTCGGGGAATTTGACGCCGACTTTTCCGATCTTGTTCCCGTCCATGACTGCGACGGTCCAGATTGTGTTGTTCCACTCCACCTGGTCGCCGACGATAGGCGCGCCGCCGACCTTCTGGGTGATGAAGCTGCTGAGCGGCATGTCCGGGTCGATGCCGTCGAGCTTGAGCCCGTACAAGGCGGAGACCGCGCCCAGTTGGGCGTCGCCTTCGAGCACGAAATCGCCGAAGAAGCGCAGGTCGAGGCCGCGTTGTGGCGCCTGGCTGAACAGTTTGCCGAGGGCCGGCAGGTTGTGTTCGTGGCCGATCACGCAGAGTAAATCGTCGACTTCCAGCACCGTACTACCCGACGGATGGAGCAGTTGCTGGCCACGGAACAGCGCGGCGATGCGCGTGCCTTCGGGCATTTTCAGCTCGCGCAGGGCGGCGCCGATGCACCATTTCTCTGCGCCCAGGCGGTAGACGAACAGCTCCCACTCGCTGGTGACGTGTACTTCCAGCGCCGCGCGGGAGATAGGCGCCGGGTCCGGCGGCACGGTGACTTTCAGCAGCTTGGCCACCCACGGCAGGCTGGTGCCCTGCACCAGCAGCGACACCAACACGATAAAGAAGGCCAGGTTGAAGTACAGCTGCGCGTGCGGCAGGCCAGCCATCAACGGGAACACCGCCAGAATGATCGGCACCGCGCCGCGCAGGCCGACCCAGGCGATAAAGGCTTTTTCGCGACCGTGGAAGGCCTTGAACGGCAGCAGGCCGACCATCACCGACAGCGGCCGCGCAAACAGGATCATCCACAGCGCCAGGCCCAGCGCCGGTAAGGCGATGGGCAGTAAGTCATGGGGCGTGACCAGCAGGCCCAGCACCAGGAACATGCCGATCTGTGCCAGCCAGGCCATGCCGTCGAGCATATGCAAAATGCCATGACGGCTGCGCACCGGGCGGTTGCCGATTACCAGGCCGCACAGGTACACAGCGAGGAAGCCGCTGCCGTGCAGGGCGTTGGTCAGGGCGAACACCACCAGGCCGCCGGCGATCACCAGGATCGGGTACAGGCCGGTGGCCAGGTTGATGCGGTTGACCATCTGCAGCATCAGCCAGCCGCCGCCCAGGCCGACGATGCCGCCGATGCCGAATTCGCGGATCAGGTGAGTCAACAGGCTCCAGTGCAGGCCGGTCTGGCCGCTGGCAAGCATGTCGATCAGGGTGACCGTGAGAAACACCGCCATCGGGTCGTTGCTGCCGGATTCGATTTCCAGGCTGGCGGTGACCCGCTCGTTCAGGCCCTTGCCGCCGAGCAGCGAGAACACGGCTGCGGCGTCCGTGGAACCGACGATGGCGCCGATCAACAAGCCCTGGATGATATTGAGGTCAAACAGCCAGGCCGCCGCCATGCCGGTGAGGCCGGTGGTAATCAACACCCCCACTGTGGCCAGCGACAACGCCGGCCAGAGCGCCACGCGAAAACTCGCCACCCGTGTGCGCAAACCGCCGTCGAGCAGGATCACGGCCAGCGCGAGGTTGCCCACCAGATACGCGGTTGGGTAGTTATCGAAGATGATGCCGCCGCCATCGACGCCGGCGACCATGCCCACGGCCAGGATGATCACCAGAATCGGGATGCCTAAGCGTGAGGAAAGAGAACTCACCAGAATGCTCGCACCCACCAGCAACGCGCCGATCAAGAACAGGCTGTTGATGGTCGTCGCATTCAAAGGCAGTACTCCAGAACTGGGAAGACAGGGCGCAAACTGACCATGCAGTCTGCGTGCCAGCGATTCTAACCTGTTGAATTGCTGTGCTGTCAAAAGATCGTTCCCACGCTCTGCGTGGGAATGCTTCGTTGGACGCTCTGCGTCCGCTTTAAGGCGTGACGCGGAGCGTCACAGGCTGCGTTCCCACGCGGAGCGTGGGAACGATCAAGCTCCCACAAGGGATTTGCTGGTGTCAGTTACAGCCTGAAGCGCCCCACCATCCCATTCAGGTCCACCGCCAGGCGCGACAACTCACTGCTCGCCGCGCTGGTCTGGCTGGCGCCGGTAGCCGACTGCACCGACAAATCACGAATATTCACCAGGTTACGGTCCACTTCCCGCGCCACTTGCGCCTGCTCTTCGGCCGCGCTGGCGATCACCAGGTTGCGTTCGTTGATCTCCACAATCGCGGTGTTGATGGTGTCCAGCGACATCCCCGCGCCTTTGGCGATGTTCAACGTCGACTCCGCGCGTTCGGTGCTGTTGCGCATCGAGTCCACTGCATGCTCGGTGCCGGTTTGAATGCTGCCGATCATCCGCTCGATTTCGCTGGTCGACTGCTGGGTGCGATGGGCCAGGGCGCGCACTTCATCGGCCACCACGGCAAAGCCACGACCGGCTTCACCGGCACGTGCCGCTTCAATCGCGGCGTTCAGCGCCAGCAGGTTGGTCTGGTCGGCCAGGCCGCGAATCACGTCGAGCACTTTGCCGATATCGCGGGACTCATTGGCCAGGTCGCCAATCAAGGTGGCCGTGGCTTGCACGTCGCCGCTCATGCGCTCAATGGCGCTGACGGTTTCCTGCACCAGGTCACGGCCGTCGCCAGCAGAGGTGGTGGCGGCGCGCGAGGCTTCGGAGGTGCTCACCGCATTGCGTGCCACCTCTTCGACGGCGCTGGTCATCTCGTTGACGGCGGTGGCGGCTTGTTCGATTTCGTTGTTCTGCTGGGTCAGGCCACGGGCGCTTTCGTCGGTAACGGCGTTCAGCTCCTCGGCGGCCGAGGCGAGTTGTGTAGCTGAGCCGGCGATGCGTTGCAGGGTGTCGCGCAGCTTGTCCTGCATCTTGGCCATGGCGGCCAGCAGGCGGCCGGCTTCGTCGTTGCCTTCTACCTTGATCGGGCGGGTGAGGTTGCCTTCGGCGACTTCTTCGGCAGCTTCCAGAGCCTGGGCGATTGGCAAGGTGATGCTGCGGGTCAGCAGCCAGGCGAACAGCAAGGTCAGCGCCGTGGCAATGATCAGCAGGCCCACTACCAGGTCAAAGGCCATGTCATATTGGTCTTTGGCTTGTTGGTTGGTGGCGTTGGCCATCTGGTTGTTGATGTCCAGCAGGCGTGTGAGCACCGCGTTGACTTGCTCGGAGTTGCTCAGCAATTCGGTGTTGAGCAAGTTGCGCAGGTCGTCGATCTGGTTGGCGCGAGACAAACTCTTCATGCGCTCTTCGATCTGATGGTACTGGCCGAGCAAACGCACGTATTCGTTGTAGGTGGCGCGCTCTTCGCTGCTTTCGATCAGTTTTTCGTAGACGCCTTGGGCGGCACGAATCTGCTGGTTACGCAGCTCAAAAGCTTCCAGGGTCTTTTGCTGCACGTCCGGCTCGCGGTTGGTCAGCAAGCGATATGAAAGCACCCGCAGACGCAGGGTCAGTTGAGTGAATTCGTCGAGGGCGCGAATGCTTGGCACGCTGGACTGGGTGATGTCTTC
Organism: Pseudomonas onubensis; assembly: GCF_965653655.1. NCBI lineage: Bacteria > Pseudomonadati > Pseudomonadota > Gammaproteobacteria > Pseudomonadales > Pseudomonadaceae > Pseudomonas > Pseudomonas onubensis. The sequence continues at coordinate 32,079 of NZ_CBFHAZ010000068.1, forward strand.
GGTGGCTGCGCGAATCTTGCTCATCTGGTTCAAGGCGAACACACCGAGAAACAACATCAGTGCGCCAATAAACGCAAAGCCAAGAAAGGCCCTCGGAGCGATATTCATATTACGAAGAGACATGCGGGAATCCTGGGGAGAAGCGCGATCCGTGCGGCCATGAGACGAGGTGTGCATTACGTATCGGCCATGCGACTAAAGTCTTAAGGGGGCGCGCGCTTTTGTCGCATCTGACGAGGGGTTGGACGGATTCAGGAACCAGATCGGGTAAATGCAGTCACTAAGGCTCGAAAGTGCGGCCCGGCCCTTAAAAATCGGGCTGCCTGCCGGGGATAACCCTGGCATCCGAGGTGAATTTTCTTTATCGTCACCGCCCTTTGAAAATGCCCGAGAAATCAAAATGTTAGAAGCATCCCTCAGCCAGCTTGAACAGCTTGTCACTGACCTCGTACAACAGAACCAAGACCTGCTCGGCAGCAATGAAACCCTGAAGGCGGAACTGGCCCGCGCCAAGGACGAAAACGACAGCCTGCAACTCAACCTTATGGAGCAGGAAGAAAAGCACGGCGCCACCGCCGCGCGTATCCAGGCGCTGGTTGAGCGCGTGAGCGCAGGGCCTGTCGGCGCATGAATGAAGGGATAAAGGTCGTTTCGATTCTCGGAGAGGATTACTCGATCAAGGCACCGCAAGGGGAAGATCAAACCCTGATGCACGCCGTGACCATGCTCAAGGCTTCCCTGGCCACTACCAAGAAAAAGTACCCGACCCTGATCGGTGACAAATTATTGGTACTGGCCGCGCTGAACCTGTGCGCCGAGCAGATCGACATGCAAAAGCACCACCAGCAGGAACTCGACCGTTACCAAGAGCAAGTCAGCGCCACGGTCGAAGTGATTTCCAAGGCGATCGGAACGCCTTAAAACCACGCATCCTGCATGCCCAGGCACGTGTCATCGCGTGCCTCCAGAATCGCCAGTTCATGATGGCAGCTCGGTACTTCCCAGGTCAGGAAGTACCGGGCAGCCTGGAGCTTGCCTTTGTAAAAGGCCACATCGGCCGCATTGCCCTTGGCCAAGCCTTCCTCGGCGCGAATCGCCTGTTCCAGCCAGCGCCAGCCAATTACCGTGTGCCCGAACACCTTCAAGTACAGCGCCGAGTTTGCCAGGCTGCTGTTGACCTTGCCGTGGGCGAGATCCGTCAGCAGGCCAATCGTCACGCTTTGCAGGCGGTTGACCAGTTGCTCCAGCGGTTCGCGCAGTGGCGTCAGTGAGGCGTATTCCTGAGCGCGAGCGCCGGTTTCGGCGATCAAGCGGATCAGTTGCTTCAAGCCCGCACCGCCGTTTTGCGCAAGCTTGCGCCCGAGTAAATCCAGGGACTGAATGCCGTGGGTGCCTTCGTGGATCGGGTTCAGGCGGTTGTCGCGGTAGTACTGCTCCACCGGGTATTCGCGGGTGTAGCCGTGGCCGCCGAGAATCTGGATTGCCAGTTCGTTGGCCTTGAGGCAGAACTCCGATGGCCAGGACTTGACGATGGGCGTGAGCAGGTCGAGCAGTTCGTGGGCGTGCTTGCGCTCGGCTTCGGTTGCCAGCGTGGTGGTGTCGTCAAACAACCGAGCCGCGTACAGGCCCAGGTCGAAGGCGCCTTCCACATAGGCTTTCTGGTTCAACAGCATGCGCTTGATATCGGCGTGCTGGATGATCGAAACCGGTGCGGTGCTCGGGTCTTTGCTGTCGGGCAGGCGACCTTGCGGGCGTTCGCGGGCATATTCCAGGGAATAGAGGTAGCCGGCGTAACCCAGCATCACCGCGCCCATGCCCACGCCGATGCGCGCCTCGTTCATCATCTGGAACATGCAGCTCAAGCCCTGATGCGGTTTGCCCACCAGGTAGCCGACACAGTTGCCGTTATCGCCGAAGTTGAGTGCTGTAGACGTAGTGCCACGCCAGCCCATCTTGTGGAACAGCCCGGCCAGCAGCACGTCATTACGTGCGCCCAGGCTGCCATCCTCGTTGACCAGGAATTTGGGCACGATAAACAGCGAAATGCCCTTCACCCCAGGCGGCGCATCCGGCAGCTTGGCCAGCACCATGTGCACGATGTTTTCCGACAGCGGGTGGTCGCCGCCGGAGATGAAGATCTTGTTGCCCTTGAGCCGATACGTACCGTCAGACGCAGGCTCTGCGCGGGTACGAATATCCGACAACGACGAGCCGGCATGTGGTTCGGTGAGGGCCATGGTGCCGAAGAAGCGGCCTTCGATCATCGGCTGCAGGAAGCGCTGTTTTTGTTCCTCGGTGCCGAAGCTTTCGATGAGGTTGGCGGCGCCCATGGTCAGGAATGGGTATGACGTTGAAGCCGCGTTAGCTGACTGAAAATGTGCGAAACAGGCTTGGGAGAGCAGGGTAGGCAGCTGCATGCCCCCGGCTTCGAAACTGCGGGCAGCGTTCAGAAAGCCTGCTTCCAGAAACGCGTCCACGGCGGGTTTGACTTCCGGAATCAGAATCGCCTGGCCGTCTTCATAGCGCGGTTCGTTTTCGTCGTTTTTGCGGTTGTGCGGCGCGAAGTACTTCTCGGCAATGCTGCGCGCCGTGCTGATGGCGGCGTCGAAGGTTTCACGGTTGTGTTCGGCAAACCGCTCGCGCTGGGTCAGGCCCTCGGCATCAAGGACTTCGTACAGCTCGAAAGCCAGATTGCGGGAACTGAGCAGCGTCTCGGACATGGCGGCTTACCTTTGAAGGGAATGGCCCGAGTCTAAGTGCGCGAATAGAGGCTGGATAGCAAGATTGATTTGCGTGATGGAGGGGCAGAACGATAGAAGGGCGTTGTGAATGCGATCAAATGTGGGAGCGGGCTTGCTCGCGAATGCGGTGGATCAGCCAGTACATCTGGTGACTGACACTGCGCATTCGCGAGCAAGCC
>NZ_CBFHAZ010000069.1:0-34745 GCF_965653655.1 Pseudomonas onubensis
CGCGAAAGCGGTTTATCAGCCAGCCTATTTGGTGACTGATACACCGCTTTCGCGAGCAAGCCCGCTCCCACATTTTTTTTGACCGTGTTTAGGCCTGGATCAGGCCCTTGATCTTCACAGTCGGGTTTACATCAGCTTCATAGTCCACGCCGTCGATTTCAAACCCGAACAAGCGCAGGAACTCCGCCTTGTAGCCGGCGAAATCGCTGATCTCGTTGACGTTGTCATCGGTCACCTGGTTCCACAACGCAGCCACGGCGTCCTGAACCTTTGGCTCCAGCTCAGCCAGGTCGGCGCGCAGGCGGCCGTCGGCGTCCAGCTTCGGCTCGCTGCCGTACAGGCTGTCTTTGAACAGGCCGTAAACCTGCTCGATGCAACCTTCGTGGGTGCCCTGCTCTTTCATCACTTTAAACAGCAGCGACAGGTACAGCGGCATGATCGGGATAGCCGAGCTGGCCTGGGTAACCACGGCCTTGAGCACCGACACACGGGCGTCGCCCTGCAGCGCAGCGAGGTTGTCGCGCAGGGTCAGGACTTTTTTGTCGAGGTCTTTCTTGGCTTCGCCGATGGAACCGTTCCAGTAAATATCCTGGGTCAGCTTTTCGCCCAGGTAGGTGAACGCGGTGGTCTTGGCGCCTTCGGCCAACACATCGGCGTCACGCAGGGCGTCGATCCACAACTGCCAGTCTTCGCCGCCCATGACTTTCACGGTGCCGTCGATTTCTTCCTGGGTCGCAGGCTCAAGGGTGGTGTCGACCACAACGCCTTTGTCGGTGTTGATACCGCGCAGGGTCACGGCCTTGCCGATCGGCTTGAGGGTGGAGTTGTGTACCACGCCTTGCGGGTCGGTACGGCGTGGCGCGGCCAGGCTGTAAACCACCAGGTCGATCTTGCCCAGGTCTTTCTTGATGGTTTCGATGGTCAGGCGCTTGATCTCGTCAGAGAATGCGTCGCCGTTGATGCTCTTGGCGTACAGGCCTTTTTCCACGGCAAACTTCTCGAACGCCGCGCTGTTGTACCAGCCGGCGGAGCTCAGCTTGCCTTCTTCGCCTTCTTTCTCAAAAAACACGCCCAGGGTGTCGGCGCCGCAGCCAAACGCAGCACTGATGCGCGCGGCCAGGCCATAACCGGTGGAAGCGCCGAGGACCAGCACCTTCTTGGGGCCGCCTTCGATGGCGCCGCTTTTGGATACGCTGCTGGTTACGTAGTCGATCTGCTCTTTGACGTTCGCTTCACAGCCAACAGGGTGAGCGGTCACACAGATAAAGCCACGAACCCGCGGTTTGATGATCATAAAATTTCTGCCTCTTCCAAGGGGTCGACGGCCAGTGGTGGCCATTCAACTTCAATCGTACCGGTCTATGACGCGCGAAAAACCGAAGCGTCACGATAGACGCAAATCTTCTGTTTACAAAATCCAATCGGCAAAACGGCGAGCCCGCTGTACTGCCGGGTTAAAAACTGTGTCCGGCCTTCACAATTTCGCAATATTTAAAACGCCCGGCACCGTGATAACCCACTATCATGGCGGGATTGTTTCGCTTTGTTTCAGGTCCGGAGCCTCGCTTCATGAGTAAAAGTGCTGTACAAAAAAAATTGGTCTCAGTCGCCTGGGTGCTCGGCGTACTGCTGTTCATCTATTGCTTCCCACTTACCAGCCTGGTGTTTCTGCTGCTGGTGCTGTTCTGCGGCATCTATGACTTCCTGCGCAACGGCCTGTACGACCGCGACACCATCAAGAAATACTTTGTCGGCAACGGCCGCAACACCTGGATATTGGCGCCGTTCAATACCCTGTTCGACCTGTTGAGCCTGCGCAACCGCCACGTCTACACCATGCGCGACCTGCCGCCGGCCTGGCGCGAAGACCTGCAACAGGTCATCGATGACGCCATGGCCAACAAGGACGAAATCATCAGCTATCTGGACGAACGCATGGCCGAGAAAAAGCGCGGCATGCTGTTCTTCCAATGGTACGGCCGCCCGATCGAAACCACGCTGGACATCCCGCAACTGCGCAAAAAACTACCGTTTGTGAAGACTATCGGCGTGTCGGTGTTCAACGAAAACCGCTCCACATCCTTCCACTTCGGCCCGCTGCGCATGATGTTCCGCGTGCTCTACAACATGGCGCCGGCGCCCCACCACGAAGGTGTTTACATCCAGGTGGGCAAGCACAAGCACTACTGGCACGATGACCCACTGTTCATCTTCGATGACACGCTGATGCATGCCTCCTTCAACAAAAACGACGCAAAGCGTTACTGCCTGTTCATTGACATCGTGCGGCCGACCTTGCTGCCCTCGGTGCTGAATGCCGTGATTTCGGGCTTTGCCGGGCTGGTGTTTACCCTGCGTCGGGTTTTCTACAAAAACTGGAAGCTGATTCAGTAAGTTCTGCGGCATGATGGTGCTGACGGTGTTTGCGCCCTGCCCTTGCGGCGGCCAAACTAACCGTCTAGTGCGACCGAGTTCGGCGCTCACCATTCTCCAGCCATCGCCGCCCCTGGCGGCTGCGATGGCTGTGCTTTCAAGGAATCAGAATGCCCCAACGTCAAGTCATCAATGCCTCCGTCAGCCCCAAGGGCAGCCTCGAAACCCTGTCACAACGTGAAGTCCAGCAACTGAGTGAAGCCGGTACCGGCAGCATCTACACGTTGTTCCGCCAGTGCGCCCTGGCCATCCTCAACACCGGCGCGCATATCGACAACGCCAAGACCATCCTCGACGCCTATAAAGACTTTGAAGTGCGTATCCACCAGCAAGACCGTGGCGTGCGCCTGGAATTGTTGAATGCGCCAGCCGATGCCTTCGTCGACGGGGAGATGATCGCCAGCACCCGCGAAATGCTTTTCAGCGCCCTGCGCGATATCGTCTACACCGAGAACGAGCTGGACAGCCAGCGCATCGACCTGAGCAACTCCCAGGGCATCACCGACTACGTGTTCCACCTGCTGCGCAACGCGCGTACGTTGCGCCCGGGTGTCGAGCCGAAAATCGTGGTGTGCTGGGGCGGGCACTCGATCAATACCGAAGAATACAAATACACCAAGAAAGTCGGCCACGAACTGGGCCTGCGCAGCCTCGACGTGTGCACCGGCTGCGGCCCCGGCGTGATGAAAGGCCCGATGAAAGGCGCGACCATTTCCCACGCCAAGCAACGCATCACCGGCGGCCGCTACCTGGGCCTGACCGAGCCGGGCATCATCGCGGCCGAAGCGCCAAACCCCATCGTCAACGAGCTGGTGATTCTGCCGGACATCGAAAAACGCCTGGAAGCCTTCGTGCGCGTGGGCCATGGCATCATCATCTTCCCGGGCGGTGCCGGCACGGCCGAAGAATTCCTGTACCTGCTGGGCATCCTGATGCACCCGGACAACCGCGATGTGCCGTTCCCGGTCATCCTCACCGGGCCGAAACAGGCCGCGCCGTACCTGCAACAACTGCACGCGTTCGTGGGCGCCACCCTTGGCGAAGCGGCGCAGGCGCACTACCAGATCATCATCGACGACCCGGCCGAAGTGGCCCGCCAGATGACCGCCGGGCTCAAGGCCGTGAAGCAGTTCCGCCGTGAGCGCAACGACGCGTTCCACTTCAACTGGCTGCTGAAGATCGACGAAGGCTTCCAGCGCCCGTTCGACCCCACCCACGAAAACATGGCCAGCCTGCAACTGAGCCACGCGCTGCCGCCCCATGAACTGGCGGCCAACCTGCGCCGCGCGTTCTCGGGGATTGTGGCCGGTAACGTCAAGGACAAGGGCATCCGCCTGATCGAGCAGCACGGCCCGTATGAGATTCACGGTGACCCGGCGATCATGAAGCCCCTGGACGAGCTGTTGCAGGCGTTTGTCGCCCAGCACCGCATGAAGTTGCCGGGCGGCGCAGCCTATGTGCCGTGCTATCGCGTGGTGCAGTAACTAGCGCTGCACCGCCACACATTTGATTTCCACCAATAGACCGGGGTGTGCCAGTTCGGACACCCCGATTGTCGTCCAGGCGCAATGCCCGCGTGGAAACAGGCGGTTTTTCACCTCACGGAAAACCGCCATGTGCTGGCTCATGTTCACGTGATAGGTGGTCATGTCCACCACGTCATCGAAGCCGCAACCGCCCTCCTCCAATACGTCCCTGAGGTTTTCCCAGGCCGCGATGAATTGCGCCTCGGGGTCTTCGATCACGGCCAGTTGCGGTGTACGGCCAACCTGGCCTGCGCAGTAAAGAGTGTTGCCAACTTTTACCGCAGGCACGTACCCGGCGCGCTCGACAATGGGTTGCATGGCGGCAGGAATGATCAGGTGGCGCTCGGTCATAGCTTGTATCTCTTTGGGGCAGAGGTGCGCGTGTGAACGCGCAAAGTTCGAGCTAGGGTTTTACCTGTTCCCACTCACTCACACCAGCCGAGCAACCTATGGACCAACGGATCTTGTCCTTCATCAATCCTTACCTTAACGTAAGGAATATCACGATGGAGATTTTTACTATGGCCACCGCCACACTCACCTCGAAAGGGCAAATCACTATCCCCGTGCAAGTGCGCACCGCGCTTGGCCTGGAAACAGGCGACCGGGTTGAATTTGTCGAAACGGAAGACGGCAAGTTTTCCATCATCGCCGCGAGCAAAACCGTTCAGGACCTCAAAGGCCTGATCCGCAAGCCCGCGCAGGCCGTGTCGATCGAAGACATGAACCGCGCCATCGCCGCGCAAGGAGCAAACGCTGGATGATCGGGCTCGATACCAATGTGCTGGTGCGCTACGTCACTCAGGATGACCCGGTGCAATCGCCCAAGGCCTCGGCGTTGATCGAGTCGCTCACCAGCGTGTCGCCGGGCTTTGTCAGCCTGGTGTCGGTGGTGGAATTGGTCTGGGTGCTGCAAAGCTGCTACCAATCGGCCAAAAGCGACGTGGTTACCGTGCTGGAAACGCTGCTGCGCACCCGTGAACTGACCGTCGAACACGCCGAGATCATCTGGCAGGCACTGCGACGATTCACCGCCGGCAAAGCCGATTTCGCCGACTACCTGATCGAACGCTGCGCCCATGCGGCCGGCTGTGAATACACCGCCACCTTTGACCTCAATGCGGCCAAGGCCACGGGGATGAAACGCCTGGCCTGAGCCGCAGCGTTGCGACGAATGCCGGGCTTTGGTAAAAAAACACCACTGCCCTTGATCAAGAGAACTCCCCACGTGCGCACGTTGCTGCTTGTTGCCATGGCCATGGCGCCCACCCTCGCTTTGGCCGACACCATCACCTGGCCTGACCTGCCGACAACCTGCTTCGTCAGCGGCCGCTCCGCGACCAGCGTGGGTATCGACAGCGGCTGCGCGGCGTTCACGCTGAATGTGCAAGGCAAGCCGGCGGGCTCGCCGATCAAGGTGGATGTGCCGCAGTACGCCCTGCATGTGGATGAAGCCACCGGCAAGGAAACACCGGTGATCATCATCCAGGCCGAAGAACAAGGCGAGACCCAGATAGTCGGCTACCAGGAACTGGGCAGCGATCAACTCGGTGCCGCGCTGCTGCGTGAGGTCAAGCTGTTAGGCACCCAAAAGCCGATCTAGCCGTTTTGTCAGGTGCCAGGTTCAGCGCACCCAACCACCGCCCTGCCAGTGGTAACCGTCATTGCGCTGCACCCAGTGCGGATGCACATAACGATAACCTTCGCGCACCTGTTCCCAATGGCCGTGCACCGCTACATATCGCCCGCCTTCCCAGCGCCAGTAACCGCGTGACCACACATAGCCATAGCGGGCCGCCGGCTCGACTTCGATCACCTGCACCGGCGGCGGCTGTGGCGCCACCACCTCGACATACTCACGTTGCACCGGCCCGCGCTCATGCACCACGCGCTCTTGTACACACCCGGACGCCGCGACGACAAACGCCGCCAATGCCGCATAACGTAGCAACATACACACCCCTCGGGCGCCAGCGCCCACAAATACACCGGTAAAAAAATGTCCCCTTGCTGCAGCCTCGCGCCTGCTTGGCGCTGGGTTATTTTTAACAGGTGGTGTCTGTCGGCTTGCTGAACTAGCAAACCTCAGGAGGCGCACGCGACGGTCGGGCGTCTCAGCCTTACCAGTAAAAGTCCAGCGACCACCACGACAATACCGGCATAAGTTGTCCCGTAAATAACATCGCCAAACATCAATGCCGCCCACACTAAAGTTACGGGCGGCTCCAGATAAACAAGTGCCGCCACATTGGTCGCGGTCATCACGCGCAGCAACATCCACAGGCTCAAGTAGGCAACGAAAGTGGAGAAAACTGTCAGCCAAACAATCGAAATCAGTACGCCGGGATCACGGGGAATACTCAGTGTGCCGGTGTAGAGTACTGCCCCAGTAAAACCAATTAAGGTCACCACCGATTGAATAAATAATGGCAATACCAAACCGCCCTCTTGGGGCTGCGCGGAACGACGCCCATATAAGGTCGCCAGCGTCAGCCCTAATGCCGACACCAAAGGCAGCAGGTACATGACCAAGCCAACACCTTGCCCGTCGTTACTGTATTGACCGGAGATAACAATCGAAACCCCGGAGAAACCGATTATTAGTCCCAACCACTGCCACCCACCACTGCGCTCGTCTGCCCGTCTCGTCGATAACACTGCCGTCATCAAGGGTTGCAATGCCGCAATGATCGCGGCAATACCGGGGGGTAGACCATTTTGGATAGCTACATATACGCAGCTCAAATAGAGAAATTGCGAAAGAAAACCGATCATCGCGTGATGACGGATCAGTCGCCAGGAAATCTTCAACAGCCTGACATTCAAGAACGCGCCCAAGCACACTGAAACCAACAGAAATCGCCAGAACAGTAGGTTAAAGGCTCCGGCAGTCTCTGCCCCCAACTTGGCGCCTATGAAGCCGGAACTCCAGGACATGACAAATACAACCTGAAGAAACAACAACTTCAAGTAGCCACCGGTAAACGCTGCACGGACAGTCATCGGGGCACCAGCGATGGCGCAACGTCGGCGAAGGTAATGGGGTCGATCCCCAACCGCTGATATTGATCGCAGGGAGCAAGCGCCAAATCACGCTTGAGCTGCAACCAAGGTCGGATCGTACTCAACACACCATCGTCGGATGCCAAGTGCCAGAACTTATTTACATCCACCTCACTATAAGGACAGTGAAACGAAAGGACTAACGACATGCGCCGACCCTTGGTAAGCGGGCGCACGCCGTGAAACACACGACTCCCGTAGATATAAACAGCATCGCCACTGGTCCCGACTGAGCAAGTACGCACGCAGTCATCGAGGCCGTCGACATCAAAGCGCTCCACCGGCCCATCAAAATATACGAACTCCCCGCCTTCATATTCACTGGGGTCAGACAGCAAAATATTCAACACAAAACTGGTCCCATCGGTATGCCACATCCCGATCTGCGCCCTATCGTATTGCCCCTGTGGTGGGTAGAAGTAGTTGACCTGGGAACGGGCACGTAAGAAAGGATGGGGCACTAGAGGCACGCCTGCAATTCGCGATACGGCCAGCAAGAACGCGCGACTGTTCATCATTTCTCGAATAAGCGTCGATAATTGTGTCGCCGCACGGGTACGGTTAGAGATAATCCAGTCGCTGGTACTGGAGCCTGCTTCCAACTGATAACAAGCTCGCCTCAATTGAGTGATGCCCTCCTCGCTAAAGAGTCCCGATACCTGAGCCACTGCTGTCATTTGCTCAGGCTGGGAAATCACCAATGGCGATACTGTGTAACCCAAATCAGCGAGGCTGCGATACCCGCTTAAACACGGACTATCACTGCGCAAATAACTGTCATTCCAGTGCTGCAACGTGTCCAGCAACGCTCCGGGATGCTTGCATCGTGATGCGGGAGCCAGTGACGCGTGCAAGGCGGCTTTTAGCCGCCCAACGCCTTGTGCGAATACAGGTAACTCACTCTGCCTTTTCATCGTGATCTCCTCACTCAGTTGGCAAAACCCTGATGTGCGCAATACTCCGACAGCTGATACAGAACGCTACCGTCTCCGCTGCAATACTCACCAATAACACGACATCCACCGTAATCCCGGCGTACGCGGTTAAATTGCTCACGGGTGTACTTCAAGCATACATTGGTCAATAAATGCCCCTCATACTGACCGTTGATAACAGGAAGCAAAGTGGCGGCGACGCAATATCGATCATCCTCAAACTCAACTTCTGAAACGATGACCTCATGGCTGCCGACCGTCTCAAAACCGAGTTTCAAACCTACCAATTCAGAAAAACGCGTCATGCAGTGATGCCGGTAAAAGCGGTGAATGTGCTCGTCACTTTCCGAGATGGACAGCTGCATTTCTGACAAGACATAAGTCCGAGCCCCACCTACCCGACGAATAATTTGACCGATCGTTTCTGGAAGCTCGTTCCCCTCCTGAAATCCCAACATCGTGATTAATGTCACGTCCTGCCCACATTCAATATCGTCTCGGCACAATGCGCGAAAATCTGTAGCCAAGTAACGAAACTCCTGAGGCGCAGCCAACAATGGCTCTACTGCCCGACGCATGATGCCTTGTGAAGCGTGGTTGATATCAACCGCCGTGTAATGCACAGGTTTCACCCCGTTCTCAAGCAGGTGGTGAATCAATGCGGACGTCTTGATCGGCTCCGGCCCCAGCTCCACGTAATGCAGACGGCCCCGACCCACTAATTCAACCAGATCATCCGCAACGGCACGCAATATTTCACTCAGCGCGCCATTACCGCAGGGTGCTGCACACAGGTCAGCGCGATTCATACCTTCCAGGTTCAAGGAGGTCATCAAACTCAGGATTTCCTCCGTGACTTGCCGATCCCGATTCTTGATGTCAGAAGGCACTGATGAGTATTTTTCGGCATTTTCAATCGTCCAGATCAGACCGTCGTATCCATGGTTGTTCTTCAATGACGACGCAACCAGCTCATTGATATCCATATGGGCTCCGTTTTTTATTGTCAGGCGCCAATGCGTTTGCACACCTGTTTGACCCGAGCCTAAGTAGCGCGCATGATTTTGTAAATTTGAATAATCCGCACCACTAATCCTCAAAAGAGGAATCATGAGCAAACAACTCAATATTGACCTGCTGCGTACTTTCCACGCTGTTGCACGTTTTCGGCGCTTCAATGAAGCGGCGAACCATGTGCATCGGAGCGCTTCGACCGTCACTACACAGATCCAGAAGCTGGAGGAGCTCGTTGGTCAGCGGCTGTTTAGCCGCAACAACCAGGGTGTAGAGCTGACGATGTATGGCAAGAAGCTGCTCAGTGAAACGACTGACTTTCTCAAGAGTCATGACAGGTTACTGGCATCACTGAGTCCGCAACGCATGCAGGGAAGAATTCGCCTGGGGCTTCCAGATTCCTACGCCCCAGCGTTCATGCGTGAATTTCTGCCACAGCTTATCGCTGACAACCCCCTGCTCGAGTTGGAAGTAGAAGCTAGATCCAGTGGCGAACTTTTCACTATGTTCAGTCGGGAGCAGATCGATTTGGCGCTGATCGTCAGCGCTCAACCCTTGGAGCAAGGGGAACAGTTGGGCTCGATACAACCTGTTTGGGTTGTTTCCGACCAGTTCAAGCTCCCGGAACAGGCGCCGCTGCCAATCGCCGTGCAACTGACCGGATGTCCCTATCGAGCGTCAGCCATGCGAGCGTTGAAAGAGCATGGGACCTACTATCGGGTCTTGCTGGAAAGCGCCAGCTCGACTGCGGTCGAAGCTGCCGTCACCTGCGGATTGGCTGTGGGCATGATTGAAGAAAGCCGGATAACCACCGGGCTGACCCAAAACATTCCCGGCGCCCAATTACCTGATTTGCCGATTCACCACATCTACTTGCTGTCCGATAGCGCAAATTACTTGGCGCTTCACCTGCATGAACAATTGAAAAAAAACTTCAATATTTAAAGTATGCGCCCACAAAAAAGCCCGCTGACCGTTACCGGTTCAGCGGGCTTTTTAACATCGGGCCTGGCTTACAGCGCCAGGTCAGATGCCGGCTTGCTAGGCTCAGCCGCAGGCTTGGCAGCCTCGGTGGCTTCGGTTGCCTTTGGCGCGTTCAGCTGCGGAATGGCAGGCGGTGGGGTCAGTTGCAGGACGCCGGCCGTGTAGGCCCACTCCTTCGCAACAGCCTCAGGGCTGTCGTTCAGCTTGGTGCCATAGCTCGGCACGATCTGGTGCAGCTTGGCCTGCCACTCAGGAGTCGCGACCTTGTCCTTGAACACTTTTTGCAGCACGGTCAGCATGATCGGAGCCGCGGTGGACGCGCCTGGCGATGCACCCAACAGGCCGGCGATGGTGTTGTCGGCGGAGCTGACCACTTCGGTGCCGAGTTTCAGGACGCCGCCCTGTTCTTCGTCACGCTTGATGATCTGCACGCGCTGACCGGCTTGCCACAGGCGCCAGTCGGACTGCTTGGCGTTCGGGAAGTACTCTTGCAGCGCCTTGAAGCGGTCGTCATCGGACAGCATCAGTTGACCGGCAAGGTACTCAACCAGTGGGTATTCACGAATACCGACTTTGGTCATAGGCCAGATGTTGTGGGTGGTGGTGCTGGTCAGCAGGTCCAGGTACGAGCCTTCTTTGAGGAACTTGGTCGAGAAGGTTGCGAATGGGCCAAACAGAATCACGCGCTTGCCATCCAGCACGCGGGTGTCCAGGTGCGGAACCGACATCGGTGGCGCGCCAACCGAAGCCTTACCGTAGGCCTTGGCCATGTGCTGCTCGGCGATGGCCGGGTTATCGGTCACCAGGAACGAACCGCCCACCGGGAAGCCTGCGTATTCCTTGGCTTCAGGAATGCCCGACTTTTGCAGCAGATGCAGTGCACCGCCGCCCGCGCCGATGAACACGAACTTGGCGTCGGTTTCGGTCTTGGTGCCATCTTTCAGGTTTTTGTAGCTTACACGCCACGAACCGTCGGCGTTCTTGGTGATGTCCTGCACTTCGCTCGACAGTTTCAGGTCAAACTTCGGCGTGGTTTGCAGGTGCGCGACGAACTGGCGGGTGATCTCGCCGAAGTTCACGTCGGTGCCAATTGGGGTCCAGGTGGCGGCGATCTTCTGCTTCGGATCACGGCCTTCCATCATCAGCGGAACCCATTTGGCGATCTGCGCCGGGTCTTCGGAGTACTGCATGCCGGCGAACAGCGGGCTGGCTTGCAGGGCTTCGTAGCGCTTTTTCAGGAACTTGATGTTGTCATCGCCCCACACAAAGCTCATGTGCGGTGTGGAGTTGATGAACGAACGCGGGTTCTTCAGCACGCCCTGCTGGACCTGCCAGGACCAGAACTGACGGGAAATCTGGAACGCTTCGTTGATCTCGACCGCTTTCGGGATCTCAACGGTGCCGTCCTTGTTTTCCGGGGTGTAGTTCAGCTCAGCCAGGGCCGAGTGACCGGTACCGGCGTTGTTCCAGCCGTTGGAGCTTTCTTCGGCCACGCCATCAAGACGCTCGACCATCTCCATCGACCAGTCCGGCTGCAGCTCGTTGAGCCAAACACCCAGGGTCGCACTCATGATGCCGCCGCCGATCAGCAGCACATCGACTTTCTTTGCCTCTTCCGCTTGAACGGACGTGATCCCCATCGACAAAGCCAGCCCCAGCAGGGCAGTGTTTACTTTTTTAAACATCAGTAGCACCTATGATAAAACGCCATCCGCCCTACCGCCCCTGACTCTGCAGGCCGTAGGGTGGGCACACAAGGCCGACGTAGCGACCTCACTGTTTTTGTCCCTTCTGCGCTGACTTTTTATCATTATTGGCTTCAGCTACCTGGGCGACAGCCAACCACCGGGACGTATACGGGTGTACGCACCGGGGAAAGACTAGACCAAGACGGCGCGCAGAATATCACGCTGAACCGCATTTATGCGCCGTTTGGCCAATTGACAGCTCTAAATCGCGGCTTTTAACGCGCCGGTGTCAAGCATCGCAGCCGCGACCTGGGGTCACAGGGCGTTTAATCAAACTGAACGCTCGCGCAAAACGCTGTTCTAGACACCTTCGTGGCGGCTTGCGTAGCATCGGCCACTGACCTTCGTGCACTTTTTTCCTACAGAGTTACCCATGACTATCCAGCAAACACCCGGGCACGTACTGCCCGCGCGCAGCGCCGCCAAAATGGAAGCGGCCATGGCCGTGGGCGCCTTCGCGATCGGCACCGGCGAATTCGCCATCATGGGCCTGATGCCCGACATCGCCCAGAACCTGGGCTTAAGCGAACCCCAAGTCGGCCACGCCATCAGCGCCTACGCCCTCGGCGTAATGGTCGGCGCGCCACTGCTGGCGATCCTCGGCGCCAAACTGCTGCGTAAACACATGCTCTTACTGCTGATGGGCCTCTACGCCCTGGGCAACCTCGCCACCGCCTTCACCCCCACCTTCGGCTCGCTGGTGGCCTTCCGCTTTATCAGCGGCCTGCCCCACGGCGCCTACTTCGGCATCGCCGCCGTCGTCGCCTCCAGCATGGTGCCCAACGACAAACGCGCCGGCGCCGTGGCCCGCGTGATGATGGGCCTCACCCTGGCCATGCTGCTCGGCAACCCCATCGCCACCTTCCTGGGCCAACACCTGGGCTGGCGCTCGGCGTTCGCGCTGGTCAGCGCCATCGCCCTGTGCACCATCGCCCTGGTCTGGCAATTCGTCCCCGACCGCCACGACGAACCGCGCAGCGACCCGCGCAAAGAATTGCGCGCCTTCACCAAACGCCAAGTGTGGATGGCCCTGTCCATCGGCGCGATTGGCTTTGCCGGCATGTTCTGCGTGTTCAGCTACCTCGCCCCGACCATGCTCGAAGTGACCAAAGTCTCGCCCCAATGGATCCCCTTCGGCCTCGCCGCCTTTGGCGTCGGCGGCATCATCGGCAACATCGCCGGCGGCAAACTGTTCGACCGCCTGCAATTTCGCGCCGTGGGCTGGATCATGGTGTGGTCGATGGCCGTGCTGATCTTCTTCACCTTCGCCGCCAGCTCGCTGTGGAGCGTACTGCTGGGCATCGGTTTGGTCGGCACCATGATTGCCATGGCCGCGCCGCTGCAAATCCGCCTGATGGACATTGCCCACGAAGCCCCGAGCCTGGCGGCAGCGTCGAACCATGCGGCGTTCAACCTGGCAAACGCGCTGGGGCCGTGGTTTGGCGGAATGGCAATTACAGCGGGATATGGCTGGACCAGCACCGGCTACATCGGCGCCGCCACCGCGTTGGTCGGACTGGGCATCTACCTCATCGCCCGCCGCATGAAAGGCGGCCACTGACACCACTTTTTTAAAGCCCACCCAAGATCCAATGTGGGAGCGGGCTTGCTCGCGAAAGCGGTGGGTCAGTCACCAGGTCAATGACTGCCCACCCACTCACTCAATCGTCATGCCTCAATCATCATGCAACAACCCCGACCCATACTCCCCATAACTACTCCCCAACCCACTCCCGCCAAAATTCATCTTGGCCGCCTTGCTCGGGCTATGGTCCCCAAACGCCTGGCATCCCCCTGTAAAACAAGGGTCACCACTCCCGCCCGACGACCCCGTCGAACAAGCGCCCAACAGCAACGTGCCAGCAATCAGCGCGACTTTAACCAGGTTCGAGATCATGTTTTCAGTTCCCTATGGGCTGGAGGTGCGGGGGTCCTCTCTTGAAGAGGATCGTAGACCTCAAAGGCGCTGGGGATTATGAAATTTTGCGCGGTGACAGCAGGGGTTCAGGTTGCCGCCTTGGAACAAGGCGGCAGGGTTGGGGGTCAGGCGGTGGCTGGGTTGGCAGCAGGCGCGACCTGCTCTTGGGCGCGGGCGACGAGTAGCGCGCTTAGGTCGATGAGTTGCTGGATGCCGAGGATGATGGCGCGGTGCGGGTCTTCGAGGTCGAAGGCCAGGGTGGCGGTTATTTGGTTGGCGGAATCGAGGTGCTCGGCGGCGTTGGCTAGGAGGGTTTCGGTGTCGATGTTGGGGCTGACGCGGAAAAGATTGCCGGGCGCGGGTTCAGAGATTGCGTCGTCGTCAGATGATGGCGGCAAGTAATGATGAATAGCGCGCTGAGCCGCAGCTTGAAGCTTGGCATCAATGGGTTCTGCGTTTGAGGCATGAGGCGGATTCGGTGTGACCTTGTGCATGGCGAAGCTCCTTAACTATTCAGGAACTGCCAATCTCACTTCCACATGAGGGTGGCAGCCGTACGCAGGTGTGGAAGACCAGGGCTAAGGACCCGGCGCACCGAAGTGCCCCGCGCACAGCCGCCGAAACACATGATACAGACGTAAAAAAACGCCGGTAGGTGTTTGTGACGATTGCGTCTTAGCTTGGTACGGACTTCCACATCCGGCCGCTGGGTTTCCAGCGGTTTGGGGAGGTTAGCTAGGGGTGGTCTGAGGGGCAAGCTGAGAAGGGTGTGGGAAATTTCCCTGTGAATTTTAGCCCGCTGTCGAGATCACTCATGCTGGGTTAATGGTCTCAGTGATGGATTGGATCTACTAATCCTGTAGGCCTTGCATTCCATGCCCTACAGAGCTGACCTGAAAGCTGCGTACCACTTTTGTATCAACACAACTTCCAAGCATTGACGCCCTGCCCTTTACGAAAGGAAGCAATCGGCCAGAAGCGGACGTTGCGAGTGCATTAAATAAATCTGCCCCCTTTTCTGTTGAACGGCACCTCGGAAAATTTTCTCGACCTGGCCGTGCTACCTCCAGGCTCCACCTCCCATCTCAATCTTCTATTGCACTGGCACACCGGCTAAGACATCATTTAGCCACTACACGTAACAAGGATGCAGTGATGCTGGAGCGATTAAGGAAAGACCGTGACGAGTTGGTCGAACAGCTCATGGTGCAACCGCTGGTCAAACAAGACAGGCAACGTGCGAATTATTTGGCAGAGCACGGGGAGCTGAAAGATTTCAAAGCTGGCGAGGCGCTCATTACGTTTGGCGAGTCAGCCACGGACGTTTTCTTTCTGCTAACGGGTTCTGTGGCGATCAGTATCGGCAAACGTGTGCTGGTTGAGAATTTCGAAGCGGGCAATCACGTCGGTGAGATTGCTGCCGTCCACGTCACGACACGTACGAGTACCGTGATCGCTCGCGAAGAAGTGGTGGCAGTTCAGCTTTCAAAAGAGCATTTCAAAGGTTTTCTCCTGCAATTTCCCGAAGCAACGCTGGCCTTTGCAAGGGATCTCGCAAAACGGATCGCCGTACGCAATGCCAACGTCGCCCGGCCGCGTGAGAAGCATCGCATCTTTGCGATCTCTTCTGCCGAAGCCCTCTCAGTCGTCGACAGCGGAATCCAGCATTTCGCACATGACTCCGACCTTGAATACGCCCCATGGAGCATGCCTCAGATATTCCAGCTATCTAGCTACCCAATGGATGACCTTGAAGCGGAGCTGACCAACTCGGACTTCGCAGTAGTTGTCGCCAACGACGACGACATCGTTAAGTCTCGTGGCACAGAGAAATCCATGCCTCGTGACAACGTCTTGTTCGAGCTCGGTCTTTTCGTGGGTAGATTTGGCCGCAAGCGCACAGTGTTGATGGCGCCTAGCGGTAAAGAGGTGAAGCTCCCCAGCGACCTCATAGGCTTGAGCATCATCTATTACCCTCAACAAATGACAGAGACCGTTGAGAAGCAGGTCTGGGACAGGGTTAAACGTCATTTCAGGAAGCTAGTTAAATGAACAACCATCAACTTGCAGCCATCCGCAAAGCAGCAGTCGACGGCCTGGACGGCGCTGTGCGGACGTGGGAAAAGGTCGGGATGATCATGGACAGCATAAATGCCTCCATTGAATCCAGGGCGGGAAATGAAAGCAACATTCCTGGGCATCCGTATGTACAACAGGGAAAGCCAGAGGTGACAGAGTTCGTCGCTCTCGTCGTTGACATGCGCAACTCTTCGGATCGCCTGCAAAATCTTCAGAAATTTCCGGCGATCGATAGCGGTTTCCAAAGGGTCTTCTACGAAACGTCAGCCTTACTGCCGGCATTAGCCACAACAGCCTTGTTTGAGGATGGCCACGTCACGGAATACCTTGGTGACGGGGCGCTCATCCTCTTCAAGGTCGACGCTAACGATCGCGTCAAATCTGTTCGAACCGCCTATCAGGTAGCTGACAACTGCGTTACGCAGACCAGGCAAATCGTCAATGAGCTTCTAGCTGAGAGGTTTGAGCTACCGAATCTTTCAATTGGTGCAGGTCTGTCTCTCAGCAAAGCCATCGTGACGCTTGTCGGCACCTCGGCGTTTATGCAGCCCAAGGCCATCGGGCAATGCGTTTGGGAAGCCTCCAAGTTGAGCTCTGGAACAAACACAGTCCGGGTCTCAGAGAATCTCAAGCAGGCATGGCCACCCGCTGCCGGTGGCACGCTCCGCTTTGAAAAACTATACGACCTCCCAAAAAAAATGGTGGGATTTGAAATTCGCAAGCCCTGAACCACTCCTTTGCGTACACCACCGCCTATTTTCTCTCAAGACCTCTCTGCTTGGGCCTCACAGTTTTCTTGGCGCTCAAAGGTATAAAGACAGAGGGTGCTGATTTTTCCGGCAGCTACTGTCAGCTTTTGGCCGACTGCTGCCGGCCACGAGCGAAAAACATCTGTTTTTTCGGTGATGGATTGGAATGAGATATCGGGGTCAGACCACGATACTCCGGCAGTGAAGTGGAACAAATCACTTCCGGATACACACAGCGACGAACTGCTGATTCAAGCCAGTGCTCCACAGTGCAAGATGCCCCCCAACTATCCACCATCGAGGCAGCCATGACTGGAATATCTCTGAACCTCCCGGAAGACCTGTCCAACTCCCTCGCCGATCTTGCCAAAACCCACGGCCAGACTGCGACCTATCTGGCAATGGACGTCCTCCGCGACTACATCGAGCACGACAAAACGCTGAAGGCCCAGATCGAGCTGGCAGTTAAAGAAGCCGACCAAGGCAAATTCGCCACCGATGATCAGATGGCAGCGATGCGCGCCAGGCGCTTGAGCCGCAATGCCGAATGAAGAGCGTCCATTAGGTACGCGGTGATTGCCTGCAAATCCTCGGCGTATTTCACACACGGCAACTTCCTCGTTCGAAGTGGTGAAAGCCGCAAAACAAGCCTCCCCCACACCCAAGACCCATCCCTGATAAACTGCGCCCCATTCACCCCGCTGACTCAGATCCCCCAATGCCCCTAAAATCCGCTCCCCTCTCCCGCCGCTTCTCCGTCGCCCCCATGATGGATTGGACCGACCGCCACTGCCGGTACTTCCTGCGCCTGCTCTCCAAGCGCGCCCTGCTCTACACCGAGATGGTCACTACTGGCGCGATCCTCCACGGCGACCACGACCGTTTCCTGCGCCACAACGAAGCCGAGCACCCACTCGCGCTGCAGTTGGGCGGCAGCGTCCCCGCCGACCTGGCCGCTTGCGCGCGTATGGCTGAGGCTGCCGGTTACGATGAAGTGAACTTGAACGTCGGTTGCCCGAGTGATCGGGTGCAGAACAATATGATCGGCGCGATCTTGATGGCGCACCCGGCACTGGTGGCGGAGTGTGTGAAGGCGATGCGGGATGCGGTGTCGATTCCGGTGACGGTGAAGCATCGTATCGGGATCAATGGGCGGGACAGTTATGCCGAGTTGTGTGATTTCGTTGGGACGGTGAGGGATGCGGGGTGTACGAGTTTTACGGTGCATGCGCGGATTGCGATTCTGGAGGGGTTGTCGCCGAAGGAGAATCGCGACATTCCTCCGTTGCGCTATGACGTGGCGGCGCAGTTGAAGCAGGATTTCCCGGAGTTGGAGATTGTGCTGAACGGCGGGATCAAGACGCTGGAGCAGTGCCAGGCGCATTTGCAGGTGTTTGATGGGGTGATGTTGGGACGGGAGGCTTATCACAATCCGTATGTGTTGGCGCAGGTGGATCAGCAGTTGTTTGGCAGTGCGGCGCCGGTGGTGAGTCGGGCGCAGGTGTTGGCGCAGTTGCGGCCTTATATTGCGGAGCATTTAGCCAGTGGTGGGGCGATGCATCACATTACTCGGCATGTGTTGGGGTTGGGGACCGGGTTTCCGGGGGCTCGTCGGTTCAGGCAGTTGTTGTCGGTGGATATTCATAAGGCGAGTGATCCGTTGGCGTTGTTGGATCAGGCTGGGGAGTTGTTGGAGGGGCGGTGAGGGGTTGGGTGTCAGTGGGTTGATTTGGAGGCTGATAGGCCGCTTTCGCGAGCAAGCCCGCTCCCACAGTTGGATTGGTGTGTGGCTGGAGGCTCTTGATCGTTCCCATGCTCTGCGTGGGAATGCAGGGCGTGACGCTCCGCGTCACCCTTGCGCAGGGCTTGAGCCGTGCGTGGGTGGCGGGACGCGGAGCGTCCCAGGATGCGTTACCACGCGGAGCGTGGGAGCGATCGGTAGAGTGGGTTGAACCTGTCGGGGGTTTTGGTCTCCTATTTAGCAGTATGGCCGGTGATTCAAACGGCTGTTTTCAGGTTGTTGCCCGCGCAAACGACCGAATGTATTTGCGCCCTTGAGCGCTTGTCGGCGCTCGGGTAATGTCATCAGACCCACAGGACAGAGCACGCCCATGACTTCCAAGCTGGAACAACTCAAGCAATTCACCACTGTCGTAGCCGATACCGGCGATTTTTCTACCCTCGCCAAGCTCAAGCCACAAGACGCCACTACCAACCCTTCCCTGCTGCTCAAGGCTGCTTCGATCTCAGGCTATGCCAAGCTGCTGGATGAGTGCGTTAAGGACTGCAACGGCGACGTGGGCCTGGCCAGCGACCGTTTTGCGGTGGCGGTGGGTCAAGAGATTCTCAAAGTCGTGCCGGGGCGTATTTCCACTGAGGTGGATGCGCGTTTGTCGTTCGATGAAGCCGCGATTCTCAAGCGTGCGCACCGTCTGATCGACCTGTACGACAAAGCCGGCGTAGGCCGTGACCGCGTGCTGATCAAGATCGCCTCCACCTGGGAAGGCATCCGCGCGGCGGAGAAGCTGGAAAAAGAAGGCATCCAGACCAACCTGACGCTGCTGTTTTCGTTTGCCCAGGCCGTGGCCTGCGCCGAAGCCGGTGTGTTCCTGATTTCGCCGTTCGTGGGCCGTATCTACGACTGGTACAAGAAGGCCAACGGCAACGACTACACCGGCGCTGAAGACCCAGGCGTCGTGTCGGTGACGCGCATCTACAACTACTACAAGGCCAATGGCTACAAAACCGTAGTGATGGGTGCGAGCTTCCGTAACCTCAGCCAGATTGAAGAGCTGGCCGGCTGTGACCGCCTGACCATCAGCCCGGACCTGCTGGAGAAGCTGGCGGCCGATGAAGGCAAGCTGGAGCGCAAGCTGTCGCCAGGCCATGCCGGTGAGGCGCGGGTGCATTTGACTGAAGCGCAGTTCCGTTGGGAGTCCAACGAGGATGCGATGGCGACTGAGAAGCTGGCAGAGGGGATTCGTCAGTTTGCTCGGGACCAGGAGAAGCTGGAGGCGTTGTTGACTGCCAAGCTGTAAGGCAGGCGGCGACAAAAAGGGCGGCACCTGTGAGGGTGCCGCCCTTTTTTGTGGTCGCCGATCTCAAGCCGGTCACAGTTCAAACTGTGGGAGCGGGCTTGCTCGCGAATGCGGTGGGTCAGTTATGAATTTGCTGACTGACACACCGCATTCGCGAGCAAGCCCGCTCCCACATTTGACTGTGTTCCAACTGGGGGCTTAGTGGCGTTCCAGTGCGTTGACCAGGTCGTGGAAGGCTTCGCGGTTGGACTCGTTCAAGCCCATCAGGATCTTGTGCGCTTCCAGCACCTTGACCCGTACGATTTCTTCGGACTGGTCTTGCGAAGGCAGGTCGGTCAGGCATTCCGGGCACGGGATCGGGCGGTCAACGATGTTGAACACTTGATCAAAGCCCATGGACTGCAACAGACGGGTGATGTCTTCGTGGGTGGTGACCACAGTCGGCAACAGGCCGACCTTCTGCCGAGACAGAATGGACAACTTGGCCAAAAGGCCCAGGGTGGTGCTATCGATGCTGCGGGTTTCGGTCAGATCGATCACGATCGCTGAGAAGTTCAGCGCGGTGAAGATCCGCTCAATCGTCGCATCCAGCGCCGAACACAAGGTCAGGCGCACTTCACCGACAAACTTCAGGACGAAGGTCCCGTCTTGCTCGGCGAATTGGATTCTTCCGGTACTCATCAAAGATTCCTGCTCAACACCAATAGGGCGATATCATCCGGCATCTCCCCTAGCGTGGCCAATCCAAAAACCTGCCGCAGGCCATCCAGGCTGCCGCCCGCCGACTTGACCTTTTGGGGCAAGGCGGCTTCTTTCTCTTTGAGTGTAGGCTCTGGAAGAAGGTCCAGTATGCCGTCGGACATCAGCGTAAGGCTGAACGTCGGCGGCAGTTCCAGGATGTGGTCTTCGTAGGTGGCTTCGTTAAACAAGCCCACCGGCAGACCACGGCCTTCCAGGTAACGCACACTGTCAGGAGTGTATAAAACCGGCATCGGCAGGTGACCGCCGATGCTGTAGGTCAAAAGACCGGTTTCTTCATCAATAACGCCGCCAACCATCGTCACGTGCTTGCCCAGCTTGCAGCTGATCAGGCCTCGGTTGATGTGGCCCAGCACCTCGGAGGGGGTGAACTCCGGCAAGGTGCCATTGCGCTTGGATTCGAACAACAGCCGCGTGGTCATGAATTTCAACAACACGGTAACAAAAGCAGAAGAAGCGCCGTGGCCGGACACGTCGGCCAGGTAGAACGCCACACGTCGCTCATCGACGCGGAAGTAGTCGACGAAATCACCCGACAGGTACAGCGACGGGATGATCTGGTGCGCAAACTTGAATTCGTCGATGGTCCACGGGCTCACCGGCAGCATGTTCATCTGCACCTGGCGACCGGCGTTCTGGTCTTCCTGGAGCAAATTGAGGCTGGCTTCGAGTTCGCGGTTGGCGGTTTCGAGCTTTTCGCGGTAGCGCTGGTTTTCCAGCAGCAGGCGGGCACGGTCCAGCGCGCGGCGCACCGAATGCTCCAGCACCGCCAGGTCTTCCAGGGGTTTGATCAGGTAGTCGGCGGCGCCCAGGCGCAGGGCCTCGACAGCATCGTTCATCACGCCGGCACCGGACACAACAATCACTGGCGTCTGCGGCGCACGCTCGGTTACCTGGCGAATCAGCTCCAGGCCGCCCATTTGGGGCATGCGCAGGTCGCAGATCACGAGGTCGGGCTTGTCGCGCTCGAACACCTGGAGACCCTGTTGGCCATTACTGGCCTGCAGGACGCTGAAGCCACTGTCTTCCAAATAGGCCGCGAGGCTCGCGCGCACTACTTCGTCGTCATCGATTATCAGCAGCGTGGCACTGGTTTTTTGCATGTGGGCAAACGGCGCCAGAATTAGGTTGGCGTAGGCGGCTCGGCAATGGCCGGGCTCACGTACTGGATTCGCTTTCTAGCCTCTCTGTCCTACAAAGTACCGGGATTTCTCCCATGCACAACAGTAAAGCAGAGGTGCCCTTCTAAGGCGCAGACGGTACTCCCATCCGTCAGGGGTTTCAAGCTCATGCCGATGGTCGCCGGGCGTCTTTACACCGCAAATCACCGGGAGTTATAAGAACAGTCACCACCACAACACAAAGTAAGGATGGAACCCGTGAGCGAACATGAGCGCGGCTACGACGAAAAACGCGATTTCATCCGCATGCGCGTGGATGCCGATGTGGCGCTGATCCACGCAGGGCAAGAGATTGCCGGGGTTTGCGTGGACCTTTCCAGCTCCGGCATGCAGGTTGAGGCCCCTCGCCAGTTTCAGGTGGGAGACCAACTGACCGTGCGCATCGACTCGGAGCATGCCGCCCTTGCCGGCCTGGAAGCGGACACCGAGGTGGTGTGGGCCAAAAGCGAAGGCGAGCGCCAGCACCTGGGCCTCAAGATCTTGAAAATGCACTGAAAACCGTGCACAAAAAAGGCGACCTATAAAGGTCGCCTTTTTTCATTTCAAAACGTCACGGCTTAAAAGTCGTCGACGACCTTGCCGTCTTTTACCTTGAACTCACGGTTCTGCAGGTAAGCGTTACGGATAAAGGTGTACTTGTCGCCAGTGATCAGCTTCTCGCTGTCGAGCAGGCTGGCTCGAGTATCAACGATGTTCAGGCCGAAGGTGCTGTTGCGCCAGCCGATATCGTTCATGTAGCGGTACGGTTGGGTGTAGCTGTCGACGTATTTGGACGGCGCATCACGCAGGGTGCTTGGGCCCAGCAGCGGCAGCATCACGTAAGGACCGCTGCCTACGCCCCAGTAGCCGAGGGTCTGGCCGAAGTCTTCATCGCTGCGTTGCAGCCCCATTTTGGTGCCGACATCAACAAAGCCGAGCACGCCAAAGGTGGTATTCATCAACAGGCGAGCGGTGTCCACACCGGCGGCGTGCGGCTTGAGCTGCAGCACGTTGTTGGCCAGGTTGCCGACGTCGCCGATGTTGCGGAAGAAGTTGTGGATGCCGTCTTGCACGAATTGCGGGGTTACAAATTGATAACCCTGGGCAATCGGCTTGAGCGCGTAGGTATCAACGGTGTCGTTGAAAGTGAAGATCGGGCGGTTGACGCTTTCCCATGGATCGTCTTCCGACGCAGCCTGGGCCGCGAACGGGGCGAGCAGGATAGTTGCACACACAGATAGCTGAGTGAAGTACTGGCTCCAGCGCATAGCTTTGGCTCCTTGAATGGTCTGTCATGGGCGCTATGCCCTGAATAAGACCGTCAGTATATGACGGATGGGTGGATTTAGGCAGTGACGAGGAATCGACATACGCAAAATGCACAAAATTCCTACAAACAAGTTAAGTGTCATCCGCTTGTCATGCAGCCCGGATAGCGTCGTATTATTTCAGGGAAGTCGAAATGCCTCACGCCGAAATTGCCGTCGCCAGCGCCCCCACCTTGACTGCCGTGCTGTTTGGCCTGAGTGGCTGCCTGGTGGATTTCGGTTCCCAGGCCCGCACCGACTCGCCCTGCCCCGACTCCCAGGCCACGCCCGGCGCGCTGAAGATTCTGCGCAGCCTCAAGGACCAGGGCGTGCCCTGCGCCTGGCTGGATGAACTGCCTGCTTCTGTCACCACGCCGCTGGCGACGGCCCTGCCCGCCTGGCTCAAAGCCACGCCGCCCGCCGCGATTCGCTGGCCCGCGCCGCATGCTTGCTGGCAAGCCTTGATGGAACTGAATATCCAACGCCTAGAAGGCTGTGTGCTGGTCAGCGGTGAACCGCGTTTGCTGCAATCGGGCCTGAATGCCGGGCTGTGGACCATCGGCCTGGCGTCCTGCGGCTCGCTGTGCGGCCTGTCGCCGGAACAATGGCAGGCGCTGACCGAGCAACAACGCGAGCACAAGCGCGGCAAAGCCACGGTGGCGCTGTATGGGCTGGGCGTGCATTCGGTGATCGATCACCTTGGCGAGCTGGGCACGTGCCTGGCGGATATCAGCCTGCGCCAGCTTAAAGGCGAGAAGCCCTGATAGAGATCATGCACTCAAGGCGCCGGTGGATTAATCTACAGGTCAGCCCGTAGACCTTTCACGGCGTGCCGCGGTCTATGCCAGTGCCTATCGATAAAAGGAAGAACGTCATGCGTGCCCGCGAACAGCTGAAAGACCAAGTCAGAGAATTGCGCGAGCAATTGAATAGCGACCCGCTGATGTCGGTGGAGAAACGCGACGAGCTGGAATCATTGATTGCCGAACTGGAAGTTCAGGAACCGCTGGAAGGCGCTATCCAGGACCCAAGCATTGCCGATGGCGTGAACCTGGCGGTGGAACGCTTCGAACTGGACCACCCAGGTATTGCCGGGACCTTGCGCAATATTGTTGCGACCCTGGGCAATATCGGGATCTAACCCGGCCCCAAGCCAAACACAGAACCAAAATGTGGGAGCGGGCTTGCTCGCGAAAGCGGTGTATCAGTTAAGAATCTATCGACTGACACACTGCCTTCGCGAGCAAGCCCGCTCCCACATTTGTTTTGTGTGACGGCTACTGACGGGCCAGGCGCACGTTCTGGAACTGCACATCCTCAGTGCTGCGATACGGGTTGATATCCAACCCACCACGGCGCACATAGCGCGCATACACCGTCAACTTCTCGGGCTTGAGCAACCGCTGCAAGTCCAGAAAGATGCGCTCCACGCACTGCTCATGAAAGTCCGAGTGCTGGCGAAAGCTCACGATATATTCCAGCAAACTGGCGTGATCCAGCGCGTGGCCACGGTACTCCACTACCACGCTGCCCCAATCCGGCTGGCTGGTGACCGGGCAGTTGGATTTGAGCAGGTGGCTGTGCACGCTCTCCTCGATAACGCGCGAGTCGTCGCAACGCAGCAGTTCCGGGCGCGGGTGCTCGTAGTTGCTGACGCTGATGTCCAGCTCGTCGATGCACGCGCCCGGCAACGCCATCACGCCTTCGGCTTCAATCTCGGCCAGGCTGCGGATGCGCACACTCACAGGCAGGCCGGCGGCGGCGCTGAGGTCGGTGCGCAAGGTGGCTTCCAGGCTTTGCGTATCGGCAAACGCGGTCTGGTTCAGCGAGTTGAGGTACAACTTGAAAGACTTGGACTCGATGATGTTCGGCGACTCGGCCGGGATGCTGAATTCACCGATGGCCACCACCGGCTTGCCCGATGGCAGCAGCCACGACAGTTCAAAGCAGTTCCAGAAATCCACGCCCTTATAAGGCAGGGTTTCGGCAGTCAGCCCCAGCTCGGCCCATTTGGCGGCGCGAGGGATCGGGAACAGCAACGACGGCGTGTAGGTGGAGATGTATTCACTGGACTTGCCCAGCGGCGAATGTTCGGCTGCGGGATGCATGGCGGAAACCTGGCTAAATAAACCGCGCCAGTCTACCAGCCTTTGCTCCCGCCCTTAAGAATCGCCTCACTCAACGGTCAGCTTGCCGACCATGCCCGCCTGGTAATGCCCAGGAATGTTGCAGGCAAACTCAAGACCGGTGGCCTTGGTGAAGGTCCAGGTCAGCTCGGCGGTCTTGCCCGGTTCCACCAGCACGCTGTTGGGATCATCATGCTTCATGCCGCCCATGTCGCCATGCCCCATGGCGGCGTGGTCCATCTTGCCCATGCCGGTGGCTGTGAGCATGCCGCTGGCTTGCATCTTGAGCATTTCTTTCTGGTGTTCGGCATGCATCGCCGCATCACCCAGATTGAATTCGTGCAGCAACTGGCCTTTGTTGACCAGCACAAAGCGCACGGTCTCACCGGCTTTTACATCCAGAGCCTTGGGTGAAAAGGCAATGTCCTGCAGGGTGACTTCCACGGTGCGCGTGGCTTTATCGGCCGGTGCCGGGTGGCCAAACGCATAGGTGTGGGCCTCATCGGCCATTGCATTAACGCTCAACGCCAACAAACAGCCCGCCAATAACAGTGGTGTACGCAACGCCATGACGCTTCTCCAAAAAAGTGTGTCCAGCTTGCTCAGCACTTTAAGATGGCCCCGCTGCCAGCCAGCTGATTGCTAGATTACAACTTTGTCAGGTTACGCCCTTACGCTGACCCCCACGGTATAAAGCCCATCGTCACCTGTTGCCACGAGTTGCCCATGAAACTGCTGATCGTTGAAGACCAACCGAAAACCGGCCACTACCTGCGCCAAGGCTTGGCCGAGGCAGGTTTTACCACTGAGCTGGTAGCTGACGGCACCACTGGTCAGCACCTGGCGTTGACCGGCGACTACGACCTGTTGATCCTCGACGTGATGCTGCCCGGCCGCGACGGCTGGCAAATTTTGCAAGCGGTGCGCAGCGCCGGCCTGGAAATCCCGGTGTTGTTCCTCACCGCCCGCGACGCCGTGGAAGACCGTGTGCATGGCCTGGAACTGGGCGCCGACGATTATCTGGTCAAGCCCTTCGCCTTTTCCGAACTGCTGGCACGGGTGCGCAGCCTGTTGCGCCGTGGCAGCAGCACACCGCAGGAAACCGCGTTGCAACTGGCCGACCTGCGCCTGGACCTGATCCGCCGCCGCGTCGAGCGCGACGGCCAGCGCATCGACCTCACCGCCAAGGAGTTCGCCCTGCTCGAACTGCTGCTGCGCCGCCAGGGCGAAGTGCTGCCCAAGAGTTTGATTGCCTCCCAGGTGTGGGACATGAATTTCGACAGCGACACCAACATCATCGAAGTGGCGATCCGCCGCCTGCGCCTTAAAGTCGATGACAACTTCCCCACCAAGCTGATCCACACCGTGCGTGGCATGGGCTATGTGCTGGAGGAGCGGTGCAATTGATCCCGCGCCTGTCCCTGGCCAGCCGTCTGGCGCTGTTATTTGCTGGCTGTACGGCGGTGGTCTCGTTGATCGCCGGCGTGTTGTTCAACCAGGCCAGTGAGGCGCATTTCATCGAGCTGGACCAGCAGTTGCTCGACGGCAAATTGGTAGCGTTACGCAGCACCTTGCAAGGTGTCGACACGCCGCTGGTGTTCGCCCAGCGCGAAGCGCAATTGCGCGCCGAACTCAATCGCCAACCCGACCTTGCCCTGCGTATCACCGCTGCCGACCAGCGCTGGTATGACGGCGTCCCAGGCGTCACCCTGCCCGAAACGCCTGGCCTGCACAGCCTGCAAACCGCCGGCACCGACTACCGCGTGTACAACGTGCCATTGCAGCCGAGCCAGCCGAGTTCGCCGCAACTGAGCCTGATGCTCGATATCACGCACCACCAGCACTTCCTGCAACGCATGCAGCACCTGATCTGGCTGACCGTCGGGCTCTCGGCGCTCGCCACCGCGCTGCTCGGCGCATGGGCGGCGCGCAGCGGGCTGCGGCCGTTGCGGCGCATGAGCGAAGTGGCGGCAGGCGTGTCCGCGCATTCCCTGACCCAACGCTTGCCCCAGGCGCAAATGCCGGTGGAGCTGGCCGAACTCGCCCAGGCGTTTAACGCGATGCTGGGGCGGCTCGACGACTCGTTCCAGCGTTTGTCGGCCTTCTCCGCCGACATCGCCCATGAACTGCGCACCCCGCTGTCGAACCTGCTGACCCAGACCCAGGTGATCCTCACCCAGCCACGCCCGCTGGAGGACTACCGCGAGACGCTGCACAGCAACCTGGAGGAGTTGCAGTGGATGGCGCAGTTGGTGAATGACATGCTGTACCTGGCCAAAGCCGACCATGGCCTGCTGATGCCCAAACGCGAAGCGCTGGCGCTGCACGATGAAGTGGAGGCGTTGCTGGAGTTTTTTGCGCTGTTGGCCGAAGACGCGCAGGTCAAGCTGGTGTGCGAGGGCACGGCTCAAACGGCGGGCGATCGCGGTATGTTGCGCCGAGCCTTGTCGAACTTGCTGGATAACGCGCTGCGGTTTACCCCGGTGGGTGGCGAGGTGCGGGTGCGGATAATGGAAAGCGCACAGGCTGTGACGCTGACTGTCGCCAATACCGGAGAAGGTATCCCTGCGGCTTTGTTACCTAAATTGTTTGATCGGTTCTATCGGGCAGACCCGGCGCGCCGCGAAGGCAGCAGCGAGCATGCAGGGCTGGGGTTGGCGATTACCCAGTCGATTGTGCGGGCGCATGGGGGGAGGATTTATTGTGAGTCTGAAGCCGGGTGGACCAGGTTTGTGATTGAGTTGCCCAATGGTCACAGATGATCGTTCCCACGCTCCGCGTGGGAACGATCGAACGGCAGGTTGATGCAGGCCGGGCGGGCCCTTCGCGAGCAAGCCCGCTCCCACATTTGATCGCGTACATCCTTTGGAATGCGGTCGAATGTGGGAGCGGGCTTGCTCGCGAAAGCGGTCTTAAATATTACGAGTACCTGAGGGCATGCGCCGGCTCAATCTTCGCCGCCCGATACGCCGGGTAAATCGTCGCCATAAAGCTCAACACAAACCCGGCTGTGCAAATCAGCAGCACATCGCCGCCTTGCAGCTCGGAAGGCAGGTTGCTGACGAAGTACACGTCCGAACTGAAGATATGCTGCCCGGTCACGCGCTCCAGCCAGCCCACCAGTTCACTCACGTTCAGCGCCGCAATCACACCCAGCACCCCGCCGATCAAGGTGCCGACAATACCGATCACCGTGCCCTGCACCATGAAGATCGCCATGATCTGCCGTGGCGTGGCGCCGATGGTGCGCAAAATCGCGATGTCCGCGCCTTTGTCGTTCACCACCATGATCAACGTGGCGATGATGTTAAACGCAGCGACGGCGACGATCATCAGCAACAGCAGGCCGATCATGGTCTTTTCCATCTTCATGGCGCTGAACAGGCTGCCCTGGGTGTGGGTCCAGTCATCCGGTTTGTAGCCGGCGCCCAGGCTCGCGGCAATGTCGGCCGAAACCTTGGGTGCGGCGTACAAATCCTTCACCGCCAGGCGCACGCTTTGTACCTGGTTCGGCTGCCAATGCTGGATCTCGGCGGCGTCGGCCATGTTGATCAGGGCCATGGAGCCATCCAGCTCGGCGCCGACCTTGAAGATACCGACCACGTTCAGGCGTTGCATGCGCGGGGTGATGCCGCCCGGTGCGGCCGTGCTGATTTCCGGCACGATCAGGGTGAGCTTGTCGCCGACGTTCAGGCGAAAGCGCCGTGCGGTGATGTCGCCGATCACTACGCCGAACTCGCCGGCTTTGAGGTCTTCGAGTTTGCCGCGCACGATATGCTGGGCCACGATCGACACCTTGCCTTCCTGGGCCGGGTCAACGCCGCTGATCTCGATCGGCTGCATCGAGCCCTTGTAGGAGAACATGCCGTCCATCTGTGTGAACGGCACCGCAGCCGTGACCTCGGGGTTCTTCAGTGCGGCGGCGGCCACGGGCTGCCAGTTATCAATCGGGTTCACACCGACGATGGTGGCGTGGGGCACCATGCCGAGAATGCGCGTGCTCATTTCACGCTGAAAGCCGTTCATTACTGACAACACCACGATCATCGCCAATACGCCCAGGGCGAGGCCGATCATCGAGGTCATCGAGATAAACGAGACAAAACGGTTGCGGCGCTTGGCGCGGGTATAGCGCGTGCCGATAAAAATCGATAACGGTCTGAACATTCGCGGGCACCGTTTAAAAAAATGAAAAAGCCTGGCTTAAAAAAGCCAGGCTTGAAACGGGTCAGATGGCGACCAGATGACCTTCCTGCAGGTGCAACACGCGGTCCATCTGGCGGGCCATGCTCATGTCATGGGTGACCACCAGGAACGCGGTGCGCATCTGGGTGCTCAGTTCCAGCATCAAGTCCTTGATGCCTTGTGCGGTATGCGAGTCGAGGTTGCCGGTCGGCTCATCGAGCATCACCAGGCCTGGGTTGTTCACCAGGGCACGGGCGATGGCCACACGCTGGCGCTCGCCGCCGGACAGTTCAGCCGGTTTGTGCTCCAGGCGATGGCCGAGGCCAACGCGCTCCAGCAGTGCCTTGGCGCGCTGGCGCGCTTCCGGGATCGCGGTCTTGCCGATCAGCAGCGGCATGCACACGTTTTCCAGCGCGGTGAATTCCGGCAGCAGATGGTGAAACTGGTACACAAAACCGAGCGAACGGTTGCGCAGTTGGCCACGGGCTTTTTCACCGAGTGCCGACAGCTCTTCACCGGCCAGCCACACGCTGCCCTCGGAAGGTGTATCCAGGCCGCCCAACAGGTTGAGCAAGGTACTTTTGCCGGAACCGGAACTGCCGACGATCGCCACGCGCTCGCCCGGGTGCAGCTCCAGCTGCAGGTTGGACAACACCACCACCGATTCCGGGCCTTCCTCGTAGGATTTGCCCAGGTTGCGGCAGCTCAAAATAGCTTTTTCACTCATGCCCGATTCACTCATAACGTAAGGCCTGTGCTGGCTGGGTGCGTGCCGCGCGCCAGGCTGGGTACAGGGTGGCAAGGAAACTCAAGAGCAACGCGGCGCCGCCCACCATCAATACGTCCTGGGCCTGAACCTGGGACGGCAAGTAGTCGATGAAGTAGACGTCAGCGTTGAGAAACTTGTGGCCAATGACTTTTTCCAGCGCGGCAATGGCGGCGCTGACATTCAGCGCGGCCAGAATGCCGACGGCGGTGCCGATCAAGGTGCCGACCACGCCGATCACGGTGCCCTGCACCATGAAGATCGCCATGATCTGCCCCGGCGTGGCGCCAAGGGTGCGCAGGATGGCGATGTCGCCCTTCTTGTCGTTCACCACCATCACCAGGGTGGAGATGATGTTGAAGGCGGCAACAGCGACGATCAGCAGCAACAGCAGGCCAATCATGGCTTTTTCCATGCGGATGGCCTGGTAGAGGTTGCCGTGGGTGCGGGTCCAGTCGCGGGCGTAGTACTGCGAGTCGCCCAGGTGCTGGGCGATTTCCCAGGCGCCGCGCGGTGCATCAAACAGGTCGTTGAACTTGAGGCGCAGGCCCTGCACCTGATCCGGCTGCCAGCGATGCAGGCGCGCCAGGTCGGTGAGGTTGGTCAGGCCCAGGTAGCCGTCGATTTCGCCGGCGCCGACGTGGAAGGTGCCGACCACGGTAAAGCGCTTCATGCGCGGGAACATGCCGGCCGGGGTGACGGTGACTTCCGGCGCAACGAAGGTCAGCTTGTCGCCGATGCCCACGCCGAGCTTGGCCGCGGCCTTGTCGCCGATCACGATGCCGAAGCTGCCGGGCGCCAAGTCGTCGAGTTTGCCCTGCAACATGAACTTGTCGATGATCGACACGTTACGTTCCTGGGCCGGATCGACGCCATTGAGCAGGATCTTCTGCACCTTGCCGTCGTTGGTCAGCAGCCCCTGCATCTGGGTAAACGGCGCAACGGCCACTACCTTGGGGTTTTGCTTGACCTTGGCGGCCAGGCTTTGCCAGTCGTTGATGGGTTCATCGGACTCGATGGTCGCGTGGGGCACCATGCCCAGCACGCGAGTGCGCATCTCATGATCGAAGCCGTTCATCACCGACAGCACCACGATCATCACGACCACGCCCAAGGCGAGCCCGATCATCGAGGTCAGGGAAATGAACGACACAAAATGATTGCGGCGCTTTGCACGGGTATAACGCGTGCCGATAAATACGAAGAGAGGTCTGAACATGTCGGGGCTTGTTCGGAGGAAAAGAAGACGTCCCGGTGGCGGGGTCAGGTAAGCAGCTTTACACTCAGACCATTACCGCTACTTTGGGTTCGCCATGTCGACATTAGATGAAGAAGAACGCCGCGAATACTACCGTATCGACGACATGATCGCACTTCAAATCAGCACACTGTCTGCCCCGGAAGCGGCGAGCAAGGAAGTGTTGCTGGATGATTCCCCGCTATTCAATCTGCTCAGTGAACTGCACCTCAGCGAATTCGAAGCCCAGCACCTGCTGCGCCAGATCAGCGAGAAAGATCGCAGCCTGGCGGCCTTTCTCAAAGTCCAGAACAAACGCGTGGATCTGCTCAGCCAGATCATGGCTCGTGGCCTGTTGGACGAAGTCGGCGCACCGCAGCCGGTGATCATCTCCGAAGGCGGCATCGACTTCCAACACCCCACGCCCCTGGCGCCCGGCGCGCATCTGGCGGTCAAGCTGGTGCTGATGCCCCAGGCGCTGGGCCTGTTGTTGCGCGCACGGGTGACGCATTGCGACCCCAAGGGCGATGGTTTTGACGTGGGCACGGAGTTCGAATCCATGACCGACGCCCAGCGCCAGTTGCTGGCGCGCTATATCCTGCAGAAACAGGCCCAGGAACGCCGTCTGGCGCGGGAACAAAGCGACGACCTCTGAATACGTATTGACTACGCCAGGCTATCTGGCGCAAAGGAGCAACTGTGACCCTGATTTATGGCCACCGCGGTGCCAAAGGCGAAGCACCGGAAAACACCCTGACCAGCTTTCAGGAGTGCCTCAAGCACGGTGTACGCCGCTGCGAACTGGACCTGCACCTGTCCATGGACGGCGAGTTGATGGTGATCCACGACCCGACCCTCAAACGCACCGCCGACCGGCGCGGCAAGGTCGTCGAATACTCGGCGGCGGACCTGGTAAAGATGGACGCGCGCAAGGGTGGCCCAGGCTGGGTCAAGCCGTGCCCGATTCCGCGCCTGGAAGAACTGTTCGAACAGTGCGACTTCGATCACTGGCAGCTGGAAGTCAAAAGTGCCTCACGCACCCGCGCCGCGACCACCGTGTTGGCGATCCGCGAGATGGCCGTGCGCCATGGCCTGATGGACAAGGTCACCGTCACTTCAAGTTCGCGGGAAGTATTGAAAGCCGCGGTGGAACTCACCCCGGACCTGTCACGCGGCCTGGTGGCCGAATACGCCTGGCTCGACCCGTTGAAGGTCGCGCAGAACTACGACTGTGAGTACCTGGCATTGAACTGGACGCTGTGCACCCCCGAGCGTCTGGAAAAAGCCCAGCGCCAGGGTTTGCACGTGTCCGTGTGGACGGTCAACGAACCTGCGCTGATGCGCAGGCTCGCCGACTTCGGCGTAGATAGCCTGATTACAGACTTTCCCGGTTTGGCCACTGCCACCCTCGAGAATTACTGAAATCGGTCTCCCCGGCCGGCTCAGGCCACCGGCCGGAGCCGCTCAAAAAAGCCGGTTGAGGCCGTCGTAGGCCGCTACCCGATAGGCTTCTGCCATGGTCGGGTAGTTGAACGTGGTGTTCACAAAATACTTGAGGGTATTTTGCTCGCCCGGCTGGTTCATGATCGCCTGGCCGATGTGCACGATCTCCGAGGCCTGGTAGCCGAAGCAATGCACGCCGAGAACCTCAAGGGTTTCACGGTGGAACAGAATCTTCAGCATGCCTTGCGGCTCACCGGCGATCTGCGCACGCGCCATGCTCTTGAAGAACGCCTTGCCGACTTCGTAAGGCACCTTGGCCTTGGTCAGTTCGTGCTCGTTCTTGCCGATCGAGCTGATCTCGGGAATCGTGTAGATCCCGGTCGGCACGTCGTTCACGTAGCGCCAGCTGCCATTGTCGACAATGCTGCCGGCCGCCGAACGGCCCTGGTCATGCGCAGCACTGGCCAGGCTCGGCCAGCCGATCACGTCACCGGCACCGTAGATGTTTGGTACGCAGGTGCGGTAGTTCTCGTCCACTTCGATCTGGCCACGGCTGTTGACCTTGACCCCGATGTTTTCCATGCCCAGCTTGTCGGTGTTGCCGGTACGGCCGTTGCACCACAGCAAGGCGTCGGCCTTGATCTTCTTGCCGGACTTGAGGTGCAGGATCACCCCGTTGTCCAGGCCTTCGACCCGCTCGTACTCTTCGTTGTGGCGCACGGTGATGTTGTTGTTGCTGAAGTGGTAGCTCAACGCCTGGGAGATTTCCGAGTCGAGGAAGCTCAGCAACTGGTCGCGGTTGTCGACCAGCTCCACCAACACACCCAGGCCGCTGAAGATCGAGGCGTATTCACAGCCGATCACGCCGGCGCCATAGATGATCAGTTTGCGCGGGGTGTGGCCCAGGCTCAGGATGGTGTCGCTATCGTAGATACGCGGGTGGTGGAAATCGATATCCGCCGGGCGATACGGGCGCGAACCGGTGGCGATGATGATGTGCTTGGCCACCAGCTTCTCGACCACGCCGTTGGCGCAGACCACTTCGACAGTTTGCTCGTCGGCGAAACTGCCGGTGCCGAAGAACAGATCGACGCGGTTACGGGCGTAGTAGCCGGTACGCGACGCGACTTGCTTGGAGATGACTTTCTCGGCACTTTTAAGCACGTCCGGGAACGAGAACCAGCGCGGCTCACCAATGGCCCGGAACATCGGGTTGGTGTTGAACTGCATGATCTGGCGCACCGAGTGACGCAAGGCCTTGGACGGGATGGTACCCAGGTGGGTGCAGTTACCGCCGACCTGGCGACGGCTATCGACCATCGCCACCTTGCGCCCCGCTTTGGCGGCGTTCATTGCCGCACCTTCTCCAGCCGGGCCGGAACCCAGTACCACTACGTCGTAGTTGTAGACAGCCATGCGTACTCCTCAGAACAGGCCAGGCGTACGGTTGGACGCCTGGCTAAATCATGCCGCGGCCAGCGGGCATGAAGGAAATTTTTGGCTCAAGTGTGTGAGCCGGGGCACAGTCTATATAAGCCTCAACGCCGCGCACATTAACCCTTGGTCGCGTCGTAGGCCAGTCTTGCCTTTACTACAGAAACTGCAAACTGGCATTACACTGCTGACACGCACCTTCTCAGGCGGGGCCATTATGCGGCATGTGGTTTTGTGTTTAATGATGATTTTTTCGCTTGCAGTGCATGCCAGTGAGGCGGATCGGCTCAAACAGGCTGGCTTCCCGGCGCAGTCTCATGAACTGGCGCTGAAAAACCAGGCGGTGCTGGTGTATCTCTGGGCGGATGTCTACGCAGCCGCGCTGTACGCCCCAGCTGATATCAGCGCCAAACAGGCCTGGGACCAGCGAAAGGCTGTGCACCTGGCGCTGTATTACTTTCGCGACATCGACCGCAGTGATGTGATCAAGGCCGCCACGGCCACCCTTGAGCGCCAGCAGACCAGCGCCACCCTCGCCCGCCTGAAGCCTGAACTCGATCAGTTGCACGCCAGTTTCCGCAACATTCGTAGCGGCGATCGTTATGCCCTGGATTTTCGCCCTGGGCGCGGGTTGAACCTGGAGATCAATGAGCAGGTGGTGTTCAGCAGTCGTGATGATGAATTGTCAAAGGCCTACCTCGGTATCTGGCTGGCGCCGAAAGGCCTGTCGGACAGCCTGCGCAACGCCCTCCTGAACTAATCACAAATCCCCTGTGGGAGCGGGCTTGCTCGCGAATGCGGTGCATCAGTGACTCATAAGCTGACTGACGCACCGCATTCG